>JAZRTH010000592.1:0-1629 GCA_045651945.1 Thermoguttaceae bacterium | reverse complement strand
GCTTGGCCTCCGACTTTTCAGTTTCGGCTCCGTACCGCGTCCGCTGTCGCCTGTATGGTAGAGGATGAAGTCGTTGAATTTTATCTCAAACGCCGTCGTGAAGTCGATCAAATGTTCGTTGTGGTCGATGAGCGACGTGCGTATTTCCACGTCTTTGAACTTGAACGTCTTCACGCCGCGAATAAAGCCGCAGTCCTTCTCCCTGTCCTTTACGCCGTTGTTGTTAAGGAAGTTGGATACGACCGTCTTTCCCGCGCTGTTCATCGCCCCGTAAAACCCCCGCCGCCTGTGGTCGCCGTGGTTGTGGGTGATGAGCGCGAAGTCGAGCAGCGGGGCGAACTCCACATCCCGCCGATGAACAAGATCGATGGAGAAAAGCGATTCGCGCGTCTTGACGATGTAGCCCATGTTGTATACGCTCCAGACGGCAGGCGCAGCGCCCGTTACGACCGTTTCTTTTGCTTCTCGGAAAACCTTTTCGAACGCCGCCTCCAGTTTTTCCAGCGACGCCAGCCCCCGCGTATTGCCGTCTTGGAGATACGCTTTGTAAACCTCTGGCGCGACGAGTTCCGTCTCGCGATTCCATACGGAAATCGCGTCCTCGGGCGCCACAGCCGCCTGTTCGGCGTACGCATTCCTCCACATAAAGACGGACGATGTCAACGCCGCGGCGCCAATTGAGCCGATAAATTCACGTCTGTTCATGAAGTTGGATTTCCTTTCATGAGATTATGCCTTAATGGCAGGGTTCTCTTCGTTGTAAAGTTACAGAGATTTCTGCTATTTAATTGCTCCGATGCCTTGCAGGATTCCAGCAATGCCAACGCCCGCGACGTCGTCGATTATCAGACCGTCGTCGTCGAACTTGTAGAAGTTCATAACTGTCGTAGAGAATTTGCGACCGTTGGGCTGAATGCCCGCGAACGGCTGCGAGCCGGTAAACGTCCCAGAACAAGTCCATTGTACGGCGACTGTATGTTCGTCAGCAACCATGTCCTCAAGCTTCCATTGCACGTCGGGGAAACTCGCCCTCATCATCGATACAACGCTCAAGTACCCCTCCGCCCCCATGAGGGGTTCGGGTGAGACCGGAGTCTTGAATGCGGCTTTTGCGGAAATGAGCTTATTTCCCAATTCCAGGTCGTTTGTGTTGATGCACTTCTCAAAAAGGCGCATGTTTTCACGATTTCTTTCAATGCGTTGATTCATAATAGTTTTCCTTGATCGCGTCCGTGTGGATGCGATAGTTGATCTTTGCCTGTTCTCGCTTCGCGCATAAGCGCCGCCATAACGACCCGACGGGGCAACCATGCCGATAGCGTTCGCAGCTGTCATCCATTTTGTCGGACTGAGGATAAAGCGTCCAGCCAATTATCTTTTCTAACCCCTCGAATTTGGTGGGTTTAGAATTGGGATTACAAAGCGCCTCCCCATCTTGTTTTTCGGAGTTCATCCAATAACCCTATTTAAATTATACCCGTAAGCAAGGAATATGTCAATTCAGTTTTACAGAGATTTAGAGAAAAAACTTCGGCGAAGCGCTTGCGCGTTTCGGAGTGCGGCGCCTTGGCGCCGCTTTCGTACTTGACGGCTTGCCGTCAAGACCGGTTAATATCTTCGGCGGATTTT
>JAZRTH010000591.1:0-6354 GCA_045651945.1 Thermoguttaceae bacterium | reverse complement strand
TGAAACCGCCGGTTATAGAGAGTTACGTCCCTTCGGGACTATGCGGCGGACTGCGTCCGCTGCCGCTATCGCGACGTATTATATCAGACGTTTTTGCAGAGTCAAAACTCTATTGACCGCCGGAAAAATTTGCGTACACCCCACTTCATAATGCTTTTTAATCCCCCCCTTGTACCTGTTAATGGAATTGTTATAATAAATTATACAATTTGGATTGTTAGAAAAAGTTTAACATCCTGATGTCGAATGTTAAGTCATTTAATTATAAAGGTTTAACTATGGAACAGATTATTTCTGATATTTTAAACGAAAGTCTCGACAACGCGATTAACTCGTTTTTAAACGAAGTGGATTGGCAAACCATTTCATGCGCCCTTAATTTAGCGGCTGCTGCAACCCCATGTTCCGGGATTCTCCTGACAGCTCTCAAGGCTTCGCTTAATGATAACGTTGCAGTTACAGACTCGTCAGAGCAACAAAAATTTCATCAAGAAATGGTTGAGTCTATCGCGGAGTTGAAAAACTATATGTCTACTATTGACCGCAAGATAGACAAACTTCTTCAAGCAGACATGGAAGCGGGGCTTATGGCGTTACAAAGCTCAACCGGAACAGAAGACCCTGCGCTTTCTAAAAACTATCTTTCCAACGCGATCTCTTTATTCATGAGATCGGTTTCACAAGAACAAAACACTCGAAAAGTTCAAGCGGTGTTTAACCTTGGCTTATGCCAAATTATGCAGGGGGATTTCAAAAACGGATGGTCTAACCTTTTCAACGCGATTAACGTTCCCTATGTCGAATCGGAAGACGAGAGCAAAACCCAGTTTTTAGAAAACCGCCAAAATGTGCAAAACAGCATCGCAACCGTTATCCAAACGGCAGTTCCTGTAGAGGAACGCCGAAAACTTGGCGCAGAGGGAATGGTCTGTTCAGCAAAGGAACTTTCCGAGCGCATTAAATCTGCGAAAGACGGAGACGTCATTAAACTGTTTCCAACGCAGTTTACACTGGAAGAGCCTTTGACAATCAATAAAAACATTTCGTTAGTCCCCCTGTTTCCAGACAAAGCGCCTGCTATTGCCTCTGATCTTGAAGAACCAATTGTTTTTAAGGCTAAAACCGCCGTCTTTGAAAAGACGATCTTTATTCGAGTTACCAATACGGAAAACGCAAAACTCCCGTTTTTCAAACTCCAGGACAAATCTCCCGTTTTTAAAAATTGTACATTCATGACAAAACATAACGCCGTTTCCATCAGTGGAGCAGACTCAAACCCGGAGTTTAACGGTTGTCTGTTTGTCGGATCAGCTGCAACGCACGCCTTTATTTCAGATAACGCTTCTGGAACTTTTGACAACTGCGAGTTCAAATCTGGAGGAACCGCCGTTCTCCTTGAAAAAGGCGCTAAAACGCTGTTCAAAAACTGCTCGATTCATAGCGTTGATTACGGCGTTAAGATTTCAGACAACGCCTGCGCCCAGTTTAAATCCTGCGATATTTTTGACTTTCGCATTTTCGGCGTCGGAATTACGGGAGCCAATCAATCCGAATTTGAAGATTGTAAAATCCATGCGAACAAGCATAAACACGAAATTGCCACGCAGCTTTATGAAAATAAAGGCAACCTGGTAACCACATCCATTAAAACCGCCTATAAAGGTTTTTCTTTTGGGCTTAATAAAATCAAAACCAATCTTTTGGGATCTGCCAAATCAAATGAAGCTGCTCAACCCAGTCTGGACGACGACGATTCAAACAATTCTGCGGTTGGTCTGCTCCTCAACAACAAAGCAACAGGGACCTTCGCCAAATGCGCCATTTACGGTACAAACGGCAATGTCGTCCATGTTGATGAAGGCTGCAGTCTTTCTCTCAAGGAATGTTCGATTCACGACGGCAAGCAAAATGGCGTTTTTATTACAAATGGAGCCAATGTGAATTTACAGAACTGTACCATTGAAGACAACGCTCAAGACAATATCCTGGTTAATGCCAACGGAATCGTCGATTGCACATCTTGTAACATTTTGAATGCAGGGGAAATCGGCGTTCACTGCGACGCCTCTGGAGAATGCAAATTCTCTCAATGTCAGGTTTCTAAAAACAAATCAATGGGATTTTCATTGGACAACAAGAGCATGGCTTCAATTGATAAATGCGTTATCAGCCAAAACGTCGGCTTTGGAATTACCGTTAACAACGGCGCAGGCGGCTCCTTTACCAATAACGAACTCTCCGAGAATAAAACCCTCCTTGGAGGCGGCAGCAATTGGAACATCTCTCCATTGGCTGGAAACATCATGCGAGAGGGAAACAATCCAAACGAATAAAAACAAGTCGTTTTGAGATAGTTTGAAAACAAAAAAAGAGCGGCTATTCAATTGCCGCTCTTTTATTATTTCTATATCTTTTTATTTCTATAAAAGATTAGCCTTTCGGTCCGGCGGCGGCAATTTTATCGTCGGCTACATCGGCGTACTTGGCGAAATTTTCCTGGAACATGCGAGCCAATTTGCGGGCTTGCTGTTCATAGGCGATTTTGTTCGGCCACGACTTTTCCGGAACGAGGGTTTCGTCTGGAATGCCTTCGATTTCCATCGGGATGTTGAGTCCGAAAATCGGTTCGACAACGGTCGGCGTGTCGACCAGCTCTCCGGAGTGAATGGCGTCGATAATAGCGCGGGTGTACTTAATCGACATGCGCTTTCCGATTCCGTATGGTCCGCCCGTCCAGCCGGTGTTGACCAACCAGGCGTTGGCGCCGTGACGCTCCATCTTTTCCGCCAGCAGTTCTGCATAGCGGGAAGGATGCCAAACCAAAAACGGCGCGCCAAAACAGGCGGAGAACGTTGGCTGCGGCTCGGTTACGCCGGTTTCCGTTCCCGCGACTTTGGCAGTGTATCCGCTCATGTAGTAGTACATCGCCTGTTCCGGGGTCAGCTTGCTAACCGGCGGCAGAACGCCAAAAGCGTCGCAAACCAAAAAGATGATATTGCGAGGATGGTTCCCAATGCACGGAATCTTGACGTTGTCGATGAAATTCATCGGGTACGACGCCCGGGTGTTTTCGGTGATGGAACCGTCGGAATAGTCAACCTCTCGGGTGGTTTCATCGTAAACGACGTTTTCCAGAACCGTTCCGAAACGAATCGCGTTGTAAATTTCCGGTTCGCTTTCCTTGGACAGGTCAATGCACTTCGCATAGCAGCCGCCCTCGATATTGAAAACGCCGAGGTCAGTCCAGCAATGCTCGTCGTCGCCGATAAGGTGTCGGTTGGCTTCCGTCGACAACGTCGTTTTGCCGGTTCCGGAAAGACCGAAGAACAGCGAAACGTCGCCATTGGCGCCTTCGTTGGCGGAGCAGTGCATTGAAAGGATTCCCGCCTTGGGCATGAGGTAGTTCATAATCGTGAATACGCCCTTTTTCATTTCGCCTGCGTACTGCGTTCCGAGGATGACCAGTTCCCGTTTCTGCAGGTTGAGGTTGACGCTGGTTGAAGACGTCAAGCCTTCAGTCGCAGGGTCAGCGGGGAACTCGCCGGCATTGAGGATGACGTAGTCCGGCTGACCGAAGTTTTCCAGCTCTTTTACCGTCGGGCGGACAAGCATGTTGTGCATGAACAGCGCGTGATAGGATCGAGCGCAAATGACTCGAACCTTGATCCGCCGTTCGACGTCCCAGCCGGCAAAGCCGTCGATTACGAAAAGCTCGTCGCGGCTGTTGAGGTAATCAATGGCGCGCTGACGGTTTGCGTTGAAGGACGCTTCGGACAGTTTAATATTGACGTCGCCCCACCAAACGTCGTTGACGCAGTCGGGCGTTTCAACGATGCGTTTGTCTTTGGGACTGCGACCTGTTTTGGCCGCAGAACTGGTAATCAAAGCTCCTGCGGAAGAAACAGCTGCCGCATCGTGTTTCAACGCCTTTTCGTACAAAACGGCGGGAACAGGATTGCGGAGAATGGACGGTCGAGTGATGCCCCAAGGGCTAAGGTCAAGTTTGACGGACATTTTAGGTAGGACTCCTCCTTCAAGGATTGTTAGAATGACCGAAGTGTAATACGAGACAACCATTTGTGGTCGCCACACGAAAATGGGAGTAGAAGACATTTCTTTTCCCCACTCCCTATTGATATTATAGCGCCTTTTCTTATTTTGTCAGGGGGGACGACGCCCCCTCTTGATTTTTCACAAAAAATCTGTTAATATATCGTCGTTGACTAGACAACACCCCCTAAAATCTCCCATTTTGATTATGATAATCGACCTTTCCCATCGACTTACCGCTCAAACCGCGCCGTTTCCCGGCGACCCTAAGTTCGAATCGACGCAAGTTTTAACGGACGCTGTCGACGGGTATAACGTTAGAGCAGTCCGTTTTTCCACCCATTGGGGAACCCATCTGGACGCTCCCACTCACGTCAACGCAACCGCGTTAGATGTCGCCTCAATCCCGCTGACAAAGCTGCACGGCGACTGCGTCTGTATTCCTCTTAATAATAAAGGGAATCTCAAACCGGATTCGACGATAACGTTAGATTCTCTAACTCCTTTTGAAACAATAATTAACCGCAATAAAAAAGTTCTCTTTCAAACCGGCTGGAGCCGATTCTGGAATGCGCCAGAGTATTTCGCTCACGCGCCCGGTTTTTCGTTAGACGCTTTGGAATTCCTGATTCAAGCGCAGATCGAACTGATGGGATTCGATTTGCCCTCGCCGTGCCGAGACGAAGACGAACTGGCAGGACATCGATTGCTTCTCAACAACGGCGTTGTCATCGTGGAAAACATGACGAACCTGGATCAGCTCCCTCTCGCGCCGAAAACCTTTGTTCTGTCTGCGTTTCCACTGGCAATTGAAGGCATGGACGGGTTCCCCGTTCGCGCCGCGGCTGTTTTGTAAAAACGCGGCAGTCTGATTCTATCGTTTATAATAAGAAATCTGACGGTTATTCCGTACATCCCGACTATCTGGAATAACCGTTCAGAAAAAGGGAAAAACATCGAAAAATTTTTATCGTTTCTTCCCCCATATTTGAAAACGTGAGGTATAATAAACTATGAATTTGGCGATAATACGTAAAAAACGTTTCTGCACGTTCAAGTTCTTCATACCCATTACCCTAACGCCCGAACCAAAGGATTTGGAATCGGGCGTTTTTTATTGTTTTTTCTTCCCCCGTTTTTTCTGCTGAAGATTCTGGTTTTCTTTTCTCGAATCAGTACGATAACACAATATAATCGAAAATAGTTAAAATGGGCACAATTTATGGGCTCCCCTTGTGTTAAAATAGATAAAGTCTTGAACAATCTCGAATTTTTTTCGTTTTTTTTCGAAAAACAGCAAGAATTTTCTTGACTTTTGCCGAAAAACTTGCTAAAATACTAGCATTGATTGTTTTGGATACGAAACGTAAATCATAACGGGATTGAGAAACAGATTTGCGTTTCAACGGATTATCCGCTGAGGTTCCCACCCTTCCCTTTGCCTCAGTCGCGCAGTATTCTAAACATTACTGTCAGGGAGACAGGTTTTAGTAACATTTCCCCCACGGATGGGGATATGAGATATTTTTACAGCATTGTATAAAAATTTCGTCGGTATAAAAATACTTTTAAAAAAACCGGATACTAAAACGAACAATAATACTCCCATTTCGTAAGAGTAAAGACAACGTTATCGTCTGTCTTTACAAATCACGCTCAATTTAGCGCAATCAATCACCTTCCCTTTAGGGGAATTCACCAACTTCATTTTTGTAGGAGATTTTATCATGCGTAACGTTTTTGACGCCATTCTGGAATGTGGCCACGATGAAGATTTCGAACCAGTTGTCAGCCCGGACTTCCAGCCGACTGACGCCCCTGCTGGTTCTCAAGCCAAACTGGAAGTCCTTGCAGAACGTATTCGCCGCGGGTTCCCGCTGTGGCATAAAGATGACCGCAGCGATTACGGCAGCCTTTCTGGATACCATATCACAAAAAGCAACGACTAACAGTTTTCAGCTTGAAGGCAGGATAGGATAGTTTAGTTTGTGGTCAGCGCAAGCAGGGAAATATCATTCCCTCAAGACGCTGACCTTGTTTTTTTCGAAAAACGAGTCTGTATTATTGTCAAGCAAAATTATTAATTATTTATGTTTTACCCCAAATTTATCCAGTTTTTTCTTTCCTAAAATCCTGCTTTTTCGATATAAATATAAAAAATTTTCAGAAAAACTGCTTTTTTCTTGTCAAACTGGTTGATTATTTCCTTAGAAAGAATTAGAATAGAACTAGAATATATTAAGAATACTTGGATTATGATCGCACATTGCATTAATACAGTCAATGCGGTCTAAATCCATATCC
>JAZRTH010000590.1:0-3901 GCA_045651945.1 Thermoguttaceae bacterium | reverse complement strand
GCTATAATCTATTCTAAACAGAGATTTACATTTTAACTCTAACCCTCCCATACAGCTATGAAACACAAAACTGTTTCCGTATTCTGCTTGTTTGTTTTGACGCTTGCGGCGGTTGTCTGTTCGTTTGTTCAGGCGGAAGAGCCAACGGCGGAAGCGTCCAAAGAGCGTTTGACGTTCCCGATTCTCTTTGCGGCGCGTCACAACTATCAGGCGACTCATATCTACGACACGTTCTATCACTGGCGGCTGGATAAAAAATGGAAGCCGATTCAGAATCCGGGCGTCAGCGGGATTTATATTCTGGAAAACCCGGCAGATCCGCCGGAGAAACACAGAATCCGCGCCGTTATCGACCCGACGACCAACCCGACGCTGGGCGACGGGGACTATTCAGACCCGGAACTGTCGTTCGACGCCAAAACGATTCTCTTTACCTACAAGGGAACGCCCAACGGGAATACGGTTATATACAAAATCAACGTGGACGGAACGGGGCTGACGCAGCTGACCAATCTCGACAACCACGGTAACCCGTACAAGGGGAACTACGCCGGTCATCACGACCTCGCCCCGTCGTGGCTGCCAGACGGCAGAATCGTGTTCACGTCCACGCGGTACAGCGGCCTTGTGCCGTGCTTTAACACCGGCGTGACAATTCTTCACGTCATGAACGCGGACGGATCGGACATTCACGCTATTTCCGTCAACGGTGAAACGGAATTCGACCCGACGGTTTTGCCGGACGGCAGAATTCTGTACTGTCGCTGGGAATACGTTGACAAGAACGCGCTGGTCGTTCAAAGTCTGTGGTCGGTTCACCCGGACGGTACGGAAGAGACGGCGTATTTCGCCAACAATCTGGCGTATCCCAACGCGATTTTACAGGCGCGCCCCGTCCCGGGGGAGGATACGCTCGTTGTCGGCGCGCTGACTCATCATCAGCCGGTTCCGCGCGGGTCAATCGCCATGATCGACATCTCCGCTGGAATTCAGAACTCCGCCCTCGGCAAAAACGACGTCAAGTCCATATTCAACTTTGAACATCACGACAACCCGACTTACGACCTGGGACAGTCCTGCGACCCGTGGGCGTTAGACAGAACCGTCGTCCTCTATTCCGGGCAGATGGACAACCCAACCAACGGCGGCAAGTTCAATTCGATTCTCTTAATCGACCGAACAGGCAAGCGCGTTGAGGTGTATTCCAGACCGGACATCGACCTTCACAACCCGACGCCGCTGGTTCCGCGTCCCGTCCCGCCGATTCTGGCAGACAAAACCGACCGCAGTCAGACGACCGGCTCTTTCTTTGTAACAGACGTTTACGAGGGTCTCAAAGGCGTAGAACGCGGAACGGTGAAATGGCTCCGCATAATCGAGGAAACGTCCCGCGTCAGCGCGTCGCCCGGTCCGACGTACTGGAATCAGCGATTCTCCACGTCTGCGGCTTTGGCGTGGACGCCGAAAATCTATCACGGCATCGTTCCGGTTTGCGAAGACGGCAGCGTCAGCTTTATCGCGCCGTCCGGCAGAGCGATTTACTTCCAGCTGCTGGATAAAGATTATCGTCTTGTCCGATCCATGCGAACGTTCATTCAGGCGGCGCCGGGAACGGGCAGAAGCTGCACGGGCTGTCACGAATACGGTCCGCCCAAGGGATCTGCCGGTCAGCTGAAGATGGCAAGCAAGCGTCCGCCGCAGATTCCTCAAGACGAATCCTGGGGAAGCGGGTACATGGACTATCCGTCCATGATTCAGCCTATTTTCGACAAAAAGTGCGTTCGATGTCACGGTGGAGACGAAGGCATCGCCGCCGGGCTGGACTTGTCCGGCTCGCCGACGAAGCTGTTCAATATCAGTTATGAAAACCTCACTTCCCGCCGGGAAAAAATGTACCACGTCGATCTGATTTCCGGCATCTGCTGCGCCAATCCGACGTCGTACTGGTCGACAAAGATTTTCGACCCCTACACGCACGGAACCGGAAATGCGCCGCTGGCGGACAAGGTTCTCAACGACCCAACGCACAAGGATTTCCTCACCGAAGACGAACGCAAGCTGCTCTTTACCTGGATCGATACAAACGGCTTGTATTTCGGGACATGGAACTATACGCAGTCCGGACCGTTCCTGGTCGGCTGGGAGGAAGCGGTCAACCAGATTCGAGAAGTTATGCAGGATTCCAGCTGCGCCAACTGTCACGCAGACGAAAACGGCAAAGTCGTTCGGTTTGAAGACGACTGGATTAACTTTGAACGTCCGGAATACAGCCGCGTTTTGCGCGCTCCGATGGCGGTTGGAAATGGACGCGGAATCGGCGCGTGTCGAAACCATAAATTCGAGCAGGATTATCGGCGTTTAGGACTGCTCAAGTACCGATTCCGTGACTCGTATCCCATTGACCTCGACAAACTGCCAATTCAGGTTTGGAAACCCGTTGCTGGAGAAAACGACGGTTCCGGCGTCCCAGTCGTTTCGATTCAGTCGACCGACGACGCAGTGTATCAGGAGATTCTGTCGATTATCAAGCGAGCAGCGCGGTACGCGTATGCATCGCCCCGAATCGACATGAAAAACGCGTATGAAATCCGCAAAGACTGGGTTCAGGAAGGACGAACCCGCCAGGCTCTGCCGATGCCGATACCAACCAAGGCGCCGCAAATCTCGCTGTCGCTGACCGACAAGGGGCTTCCCAAACTGACGTGGGCAAACGACAAACGCGTTATCGGTCTGATTGCTCAAATTCATCGCGGGACGACGCCCAACTTTGCCGTCAGCGAATCTACGTTGGCAGGCGCGACGGAAACGAACTGCTTTGTCGATTTCGACGCCCCGGCGGGACAGAACTATTACGCAGTCGTCTTTGTTTGCGATCCGGCTAAAACGTGCGGGACGTGTTACGTCGACAACGAACTGGCGAAGGAGATGGACGCCTTGGGAAAGGGCATCGTTCCTGAACGTAAGTCGATGGAAAACCGCTGTCCTTTGTCGATGTTCCAGCCGAAATCAGGCGATCCGATTTACGTCGGCGCCGTCGACGTCCCCAAACGGGATCCGACGAAAGAGCAGGTTCAGAAATCCGTTTTCGCCTCAACGGCAACGTACCATTTGAACGACGGATTTATAACGTCGCCCATCGACGGCGTTGACGCCAATACCGACGCGGATCTGTCGATTTCCTTCGACGTGAAATGCAAACCGTCCGGGAAATGGGCGGTTCTTCTCTCCTACGGACACTGGAACAACGGCTGGTTTATCCAGAATTTCGAAGGCGTCTGGCGATTCCATATTGGAAACGTCAACTGTGACTCAACCGAGAGAATCCCGCTGGGGAAATGGGTTCACGTCGACGCGGTTCTGAAAGACGGTCAGGCGAAACTGTTCCAGGACGGGAAAGAAGTCGCCTCCGCCCCGGTCGCCGCCCCGTCCCGATTCTGGATCGGCGACCTGTTTATCGGTCAGTACGGCTTGGAACAAAAGCCGGTCTACCAGTTCAACGGCGAGATTCGGAATTTAAAGATTGAGGCGACGCGGAATACGAGCAATTAGTAATGCGGCTTGCCGCCCCCGATGGTTGAGCGTGGGACAGCCCGTTCACGGGCGGCGAGGCGCCGCTCCCAGTTCGCGCTGCCGCGCGCTTGCCAATAATCGCTCACGTTGGTCGTCTTTCCCGCTAACTTAAAGTTTTTCAAGGGACGGACAGTTCCGCGAAGAACGGCGTTGTTCAGTTGTACGTGTCAGAAGAAAAATTATGTATTGTTTCGGGTTAAAAATGGATATTTTTCCGAACTCTCCAACTCCAGAATTCTTTTATATAAATTATTTTTTGCAATGAATTCAAAAACTTCCTTTGGAACGTAATCTTTCCATGTTTCAAAAGGATATGTTCTTAAGTCGCAGG
>JAZRTH010000589.1:0-4565 GCA_045651945.1 Thermoguttaceae bacterium | reverse complement strand
AAACGTCGCGTGAGCCGGTTCTTTGTTAATTCTGAAAACCGCCTGATTCTCCCAGTCGGGAGCAGTTTCGGCGAACGCCGTTAGCGGGACAGCCGCTAAAGCCGCCAGTAACAAAATTTGTTTCATTTTAAATTCCTTTCTTTGCTGGGTTGGGAATATCGGACCGAACGGAGGAACGCTTTGCGTAATTCCGAATTCCTAATTCCGAATTAATTAGTAGTATCCAAATACGGGTCTTGACCCATTTGACGCTGCATCTTCTTACGCTGTTTTTCAAAGTACATCAGAGCTTTACGCTGTTTGTAATGCTTGCGTTCCACTTTCTTTTGCGCCTTGATAAACAGGTATTCGTACTTGTCAAATCGGGTTGCTTTGCTTTCTCGAATCTTCTGCTCGTCGTGCGCCTGAGCCGCCAGTTTTTGAACGGCGTCGGGCGAAACGTCGGGCGAGATTTCAGACGTATGTTCCGCCGTGAGCTTTTGCGCTTCCTGGAATTCGTCTTCCAGAGTTTCCAGCGCGATGCCCTTCGCGGCGATTCGTTTTGCTCTGTTCTTTCCTAAACCGTTGAGAAGAAGTTCGTCGTCCAGAGCGAGGTACTGTCGATACGCGCCGGGGTCTCCCTGACGTCCGCAGCGGCCGATGAGCTGGCGGTCAATTCGGGCGGAATCGTGCATTTCCGTACAGATGACGTACAGCCCGCCGAGTTCTTCGACGCCTTCGCCCAACCGGATGTCGGTACCTCGACCTGCCATGTTGGTAGAAACTGTTACTTTTCCCTTCTGCCCGGCTTGAGCGACGATTTCCGCTTCTTCCGCGATCTGGTTGGCGTTGAGAACCTGATGTTCGATTCCTCGTTCTTTCAGACGGTGCGACAGCGTTTCCGACTTGTCGATGGATCGCGTACCGACCAGGATCGGTCGTCCGGTGGCGTGAACCTCTGCAATTTCCTCGGCGATAGCGTCCCACTTGGCGGACTCGTAGCCGTAAATTCTCGTTGGCAGTTTGACGCGCCGCGGGGGTTTGTTGGTCGGAACCGCCATGAAGTTACAGCGGTAGATTCGCTTTAGCTCTCTGGCGCTCGACGCCGCTGTACCGGTCATGCCCGCCAGATGTTCGTAACGAAGGAAGAAGTCCTGAACGGTGATTCGCGCCGCCTGTCCGGTGTCGACGGTGATCTCCACGCCCTCTTTGGCTTCGACCGCCTGATGAACGCCCTCGCGCCATTTTCGTCCTTCCGACAGACGCCCGGTGAATTCGTCTACGATGACGATTTCCTCGCCTTTTTCGCCGTTGCGAACGACGTACTGGCGGTCTCGAATGAACTCTTTCTGGACTTTAATCGCCATCTCGATTTTTGTATAGATGTCGAACATGCCGACTGTGTCCAGCTCCGGCGGTTTGGGCAGCATTCGCGCCTTGCGACGCCCTTCGCGCGTCAAGTCCAACTCTTTGGTTTCCTGCTTGTATTCGTAATCGACGTCTTCCTCAAACTGAAGCGCGTTTTCCGCGCACCATTTATACGTCGCGACGGCAATCTTTTCCGCTTCGCCCGGCATGGCGGAAATAATCAGAGGGGTTCGGGCTTCGTCAATAAGAATACTGTCCGCCTCGTCGACCAGGCAGAAAAAGGCGTCGCGCTGAACCGGCTGTTCGTTGTTCTGCCCCGGCCCGCCGAGCATGGCGCCGATGAGATCCATTTCTCCTTCGCTGATTCGGCGTTTGAGCAGACGGTCTCGAAGGAAATCGAACCCGAACTCTTTCGCCGTCCCGTAGGTGATGTCTTTGGCGTACGCCGCGCGCCGTTCGTTGGTTTGCTGCTGCGTTTGAATCACGCCGACTTTCATACCCAGCAGCTCGTAAATCGGCTCCATCAAATCGGCGTCGCGCTTTGCAAGGTAATCGTTGACCGTCGCCAGCTGAACGCCCTTTCCCGCTAACGCGTAAAGATACAGCGGGGCGGTAGCCGTCAGCGTTTTACCCTCGCCTGTCTGCATTTCGACAATCGTTCTGTTGGCAATACAGATGCCGCCGAGAATCTGGACGTCGTAATGGCGCATTCCTTTCTTTCGCCGCCCGGCTTCTCGAACCAGAGCAAACGCCTCGACGAGCAAATCTTTCAGCGGCTCGCCGCTTCGGGCGCGATACCGCAGCGACAGACTTGCCTTTCTCATCGCGCCGTCGGACAAGACCTTTAAATCCTCTTCCAAGGCGTTGATTTTAGGCAATAGCGTCGCCCATTGCGCCAGCTTTCCAGCAGCGCCCAGTTTAAATGTTCGACAGATCGCCCCCCAGGGGCCAGTAGGTACTCCTTGCATTATATTTATATTATACAAAGAAATCTAATTTAAGTAAAGACCCCTTTGAGGGCGGCGAGGCGCCGTTCATTACGCTATTGTTAATTCCCTTACTAAAGTTTTTTGGAAAGGGGAGTTTGAGGGGAAGAACCTTTTTTTCAAAAAAGGTTTTCCCCTCATAAAAAACGACGATTGAAAAAACTTCCCTAAAAGGGAGCCAGCTTGCTGGCGACCGAAAGTTTTTTCAATCGACGCAAGCACCCTCGGGTTTACACCCGTGGCTCGCCTAATCCTACAGCCTATAAAAGCTCGTCCAGCGGAACAACCATTTGTCGAAACTTGGCGCTGGGCATGGAAACCGTCCGCCAGCGGGGAGAAAGCGGTCGGCATTCCCGATAATAAACCGACAGCGGAATTCCTAAAAAGGCGTAGTAACGATTCTGGAATTCAAAAAGCCGGGAACGGTCGACCGGGCTGCGTTCTCCAACGATGTCCGAAGCATGATAGCTATTCCGATACAAAAACGCTCAATCAAGATCTTGAGTCTTTAACGTGGTCGTTTTCAACGAACGCTTTTTGGGGCGAAGATCCAACCGGCGAATGGAAATTACACGTTCATAACGTTGGCTCAGATGAAACGTTTTCCGTCTCTGACGTTTACTCTACATTCTATATGGGCGAACTTCGCAGCTCCCACCCCGACGTTCCGGAACCGTCCACGTGGGCGCTACTCGTTCTTGGCGTTATCGTACTGTATTTGCGTAGGTAAGTTAGGAGTGAGGAATGAGGAGTGAGGAGTTGCGCAAAGCGTTACTCTTTTATTTCTCTTCCCGGAAATCAGGGAAGCGATCGCCGGTGAACATCTGGGGGATCACTTTGGACAATCCCGCAGCGACCCTGAATGCCGCCAGATCATCGAAGGTATTGCCAACGATCTGCACACCGATCGGGACCCGCTTGGAACTGAGCGTCACCGGCATATCCACCACGGGATAGCGGTTGAGCAAATTCCAAATCGGGGTCAGAAGGATCTCATTGCTGTATATGGTATTGCCATTGATCATCGCGCCGTCGTCTTGAGTAGCCTGGAACGCCGCGGAAACGAACGGCGTCGCCAGCGTCGGCATGATCAGAGCAATACAGCCGTCGTCGAACACATATTTCTGAATTTCCGCATGCATTTCGCCTCCCAGCATGGTTGCCTTGATCAGGGCCTTGGGACTGTAGGCATTGAGGTCTTTGAAAAATGGTTTGACATTGCGGCAGAGCAAGTCCTGCTGATCGCCGACAAGATCGATGAGTTCATACATTTCAGTGGACAGCAGACCATTGAGAAATATCTCCAGTTTGCCGCCCTGGACGGTCCAGTCGGAGTTGATGACTTTCACCTCCGCTCCGGCTTTTTTCAGCGCTTCTACCACTTTGTCCAGAGCCTGATTGACTTCTTTATCGCAGCCTCCGAGCAGCCATTCCGGGAAGTAGCACACGGCAACTTTAGCGCCTTTCAACGGCTGGTATTCCGTCGGATAGTCCAGCTTGGGACGGAGCGACGCGTGGTTCTTCGGATGAGGTCCGGCAACGATGTCCTGCATCAGGACCAGATCGTCGAAAGTGCGGGTCAGGGGTCCCAGCGTTTCATACGCGATCTCCGAAGTGGGAACCCGCCCGAAGGGAGGTTTGAAGCCGTAGACGCCGTTCATGCTGGAAGGAATCCGAATAGACCCGCCCATGTCGGACCCGGTGGCGATCGTGCAGAATCCGGCTGCCAGAGCCGCGCCGCTTCCGCCGGAGGAACCGCCCACGCCATAGGCAAGGTTCCACGGATTTCTGGTAACGCCGTACAGACGGCTCCAGGTCATGCAGCTGACATAAAGTTCGGGAACGGTCGTGGAGAAGACGAGGATCGCGCCCTCGTTTTTCAGACGTTCGATCAGGGGACAGTCATCGTCGCAGGGCGGTACATTTTTAAGAACCAGTGAGCCCATATCGACCCGCCATCCGACCACGCTGTTTTCGTTCTTGACTCCCACTGTTACACCTTCCAGACGACGGGCTGTGCCGTTGCGGTATCGTTCGGTCGCAGCTTTCGCAGCCTCGCGGGCTTCGGCAAAACGGTCAAAGCAAATGGCATTGATTTTACCAGCATTGAAAGTATTCAGTTCTTTTTCCAGGTCACGGCGTTCAGTGTTGTAAACGCCGTTGTACTGATTTACTTGCGCGATCTGGGCTTCCAGTACGTCAGACGGCGTGATGACTCCCGCCTTGAACAGC
>JAZRTH010000588.1:0-2227 GCA_045651945.1 Thermoguttaceae bacterium | reverse complement strand
CCATTTTTGTATTGTTTTTTGTGATTTATAATCATGACGGAACCAGATTTAATCAAAGCAATCCAGCAGAAGTGTGACGAACTAAAAACCGTGCTTGTCCGGAAGAATACGGACTACGGCGCGTCGGCGTTCAATCCTCCGGCTCTGGCTCCGGGAGTCGCGCCGACAACGGCGATCCTCATCCGGATGTCTGACAAAATTGCTCGTCTGAACAACTTGCAAACGGCAGAAAAACCAAACTACGAAGCAATTGAGGATACAATCCTTGACCTGGCTGGTTATGCGATCCTGCTGTTGGTTGCCATGCAGCAAGACAAGGAGGTACACCCCTTTGACTGAACCAAATGACTACGATGGCAACCCGGACGATATTGAAATGTTGCATACGTGCGAGAATTGCGGCGAAGTTGAACCACATTTAGACGAATTTCAAGCGGACGAGTTTGGCGACGTTTACTGTCCTGAATGTTATCCAAAACACGCTGTCACATTGGAACTTGTCAATTTCTCGTCGCAAAAATGGGAAGACGTTTTGGACGGTCCGTGGATTGATTTAGTCAATGCTTGGCAATTGGCGAAAGATCGCATGGATAAACAGCGTACAGAGCTGAATCGTACTTACGACAGGATAGCACAAGCAATCAGAAACTTTGTCGGCAAACAGTACGTCAGCAAGATGGAATTGTGGATGTTTATCAACAGAATTGAAGAAGCCATTTGCGGTTTGAAATACGGACACCTGTTCGCGCTTGAAGCGTTAAAACATGACAAAAAACAACTGGACGACATTATCGTAAGTTTACAAGAAATGAGTGGAAAAGGAGAAAACGACCAATGAAATCACTTTACGATGGATTGTTAAAAACATTCAAACGCGGACTGAAAGCGGCGCGAGACAGCGACGGTCCTGTTGTTGTAACAGTCAAAACGGAGATTCCAATTGACAACGATAAGCCGCTGATAGCGCAATTCCGCAAGATCAACCCGAACGTCCGCCTGCCGGAACGCAACGGCGCGGCATGGGATCTGTATCTTCCAGAAGACGTGACAATTGAAGCCGGACAGACGGTTGATATTAAGCTGGGATTTGCCTGCGCGCTGCCGGAAGGATACAGCGGATTTATCCTCATGCGGTCGTCCACGTGGAAGAAGTGGGGTATATGCCTGGGTAATCAGCTTGGGCTGTGGGACGGCGGGTATCGCGGCAACAAAGACGAGTTAGGGTTGATCTGCTATCGTCCAAACTCATACAAGGACTATCCGACGATTATTCCGGCTGATACTCGTATCGCCCAGTTTATTATTTTCAAGAATCCGCCTGATTTGAACTTCGAAGTTGTCGAAAATCTCCCGGATCCGTCCCGCGGCGGATTCGGTTCGACAGGGTTATAAAACAATACTCAATTGGCGGGAGAACGGTTGAGTCCGTACCAATGTCAAGAATCAAACCGTCGGCGGTTGCGCGTGGTTCAACTAAATTGAAATCCTTTCTGCGCGTGACAGCCAGATAGCGGCGGACTTGGCTGGCGTTCCTACTTCCATTAGTTTCTCCAAAGTGGAATCCGATATGTTTTTCCTCTCGCCGTGCCGGGCGGTCAATCCCGGCGATTAATACAATGACTGATTATGGTATGTTGGGACGCTGTCCGAAGTGTTACAAAAAACAACGCTTGATACTACGGAGCATACTGGCGAAGTACAAAGGGCGTAAACAGATAGCCCCTCCCCATTATCAGCTTATTTGTGAGGATTGCGGAATAGTATTAGACGAGCAAGACCTGACAACTCTCAACGACAAGGAGTTTGAGGCGCACGCTCTCCACTTAGGCAAATACGCAGAGCTTGACCTGTACAGGCGCGGCTATTACAATCGCAAACTCAATTATAAAGACAACGACGATTAACACCTACTGAAGTGTTTGGTCGCCGCGCTGGGCGGCTAATCCCAGCAATACGGGGAGTTAGTATTAAGGAATACGGTTGATAAAAAACCAGATTAACCGCGGTAATAGTCTGGAAAATAATTCAGCAGTTGCGGGGTCGTAACCTGCACTCCCCTTTCAACTCCGTACCCGCCGCCGGTCGGGCAAAACCGGCATCCGGAGAAATGGCAGAGTGGACAATTGCACCCGACCTGAAATCGGGCGAACGCGAAAGCGTTCCGGAGGTTCGAATCCTACTTTCTCCGATCCGGGATATATACCGGATTTGAAGCGCGCAAAAACCG
>JAZRTH010000587.1:0-3895 GCA_045651945.1 Thermoguttaceae bacterium | reverse complement strand
GCTCGAACTGCTCCCATGGATTTTCGCGCTGGGAGAACTTGACCGACCGAATCACCGGCGACGGCGTCCCGTTGGTTTCGACGACGACCTCCGACGACTCAAGACCGTGACAAACGCCGATGATCAGATACAGTTCCTGATTGTAGTCCCGATTGGCTGTGAACTCAATCTGAGCGGTAAACTGCCGGAACCCGGCTTTCGCCTCGTGCGTTGACCAGTGCCACGGCGTCCAGGAGGCGTCCTCGTCTTTCCCGACCGTGAAATGGATGAACGGAACAGGCTGGGATTTATCCGGGACTTTGTCCGCGAACGCTTTCCAGTCCGGCTTGTTGAGGAACTCGGCGGAACAGGCGTCCGGCGTCCCGATTTGGAAAATGACGTCTGACGGTTCTGCTTGAACGATGGAATACAACAGCGCGTTGAGTATAACGGCGATAGCCGCGGGGAGTTTGGTGTATATCATGGTTAGGGAATGGGGAATAGGGAGTAGGGAATAGTTTAGTAATTGTAATTATAGCAATATCGACAGACAATTGGAATAGGGGGGAGATTAATGAAAGGCGGTAATGGAGTTCGCGAAGCGAACGGAATTACGCATTCGCCGACAGGCGAACAAAACGATTGTCCTGTGCACGCACATCGGGGAGCCGGCACGCGGCAGTCCCCTGCCGCAAAAGAAATCTCACGCAAAGTCCGCGAAGTTCGCGAAGTTTTAAAAAATAAGGCGAGCCGGGGTGCGTAGAGCTACCCGGAAAAACTCACGAGGAGATGCGGAGGCGCGGAGGATGTTCGCGAAGTTTTAAAAATTTCTTTGCGTTCTTTGCGTTCTTTGCGGATTAAAATTCTTCGGCGAGCTTCGCTCGCGATCCGAGAAGGTTTTCGGCTGCGAAAGAGATTATTCGCGGGGCGTTGGACAAGGCGGCGCCTAGGGGCGCTGCACTCCCCCGGCGCAAGCGCTCCTCTCGAGATGTTACGCTTGCGTAATTGCTAATTGCTCATTGCAAATTGCTAATTCTCCCCTGCACGTACACGTCTCCGTCGAGAAGCTGGGTTTTAATTCCGACGAGTTTTTTTGCCTGGGACATGGACGGTGCGCCCAAGCCCATGAGGGGAGAAACGGCGTCGGCTCCGCCGCATAAAAGCTGCGGGGCGATAAACGCATGGACTTCGTCGATGAAATCGGCGTCCAGCAGCGAGCCGAGCAGACGTCCGCCGCCTTCGACCAGAACGTTCGTTGCGCCGGCGGCGGCAAGGCGTTCTAAAAGACGATCAAATCGCGCCGGGAAAGACGCGTCTGCTAAAGATTCGGAAAGGACAGAGCCGGCAATCGGGTCGATAATCTCGCCGTCGTCCCACGTCAGCCAAACCGGGGCGAGCGATTGCGAGTTGCGAGTTGGGGGTTGCGAGTTGCGAGATAAAAACTCTTCTTGACAACTGCCTTTAGTCTGGAATAAGTTGGATTGTCGGAAGAACGATTCCGTTTCCTGCTGGGTTGATTTATGCAGACCGAAAACGACTCGGACGGCTTTGCGGTGCGGCTGGCGTCCTTCTGGAAGCCGTGCGGTGAGCGTCGGGTTGTCGTGCAGAAACGTCCCTGCCCCGACAATAACGGCGTCGACCCGGCTGCGAAGTTCATGGACGACGGCGCGGGACGATTCGTTGGAAATCCACTGTGACGAGCCGTCCCGGGCGGCGATTTTCCCGTCGAGCGTCTGCGCCCATTTGGCGATAACCCACGGTCGGCGCCGGGTAATGTACTTCACAAACGGCTGGTTGAGCGTTTGGGCGTCTTGCTGACAGATTCCAGCAACGACTTCAATTCCGGCGTCGGTCAGCATTTTCATGCCGCCGCCGTCGACTTTCGGGTTCGGGTCGCGCATGGCGATATAGACTTTGGCGACGCCCGACTCGATAATCGCCTTGGCGCACGGCGGGGTTTTGCCGTAATGACAGCACGGTTCGAGCGTAACGTACATTTCCGCACCGCGAAGGTCCGCGCCGTTACGTTTCGCGTCGAGAAACGCTTCAATTTCCGCGTGCGGTCCGCCGAACTTTTTATGCCAGCCCTGACCGAGAACGACCCCGTCGCGAACGATTACCGCCCCGACCATCGGATTCGGCTCGACGTCGCCCTGCCCTCGCCGCGCCAGCGTCAACGCCAGATTCATGAAATCTTCGTGTGTTTCCATACTAGAGATTATATCAGGGAACTGGGGTTATGGGTAGGGGGAGCAAGTTTTTTACCAGCGCTGGTCTTTCAGGCTTAATGTCATTTATATATATTTTATCATGAAAAATAGAATTATATTCAAATTATAGTCAACTATGCAAAATAGAATCGAATTGGAACCCCAAAATGCAGAGAAGGCAGCACAATTGGGAAGGTATGCCAATCAGGTCGGATACGAATTTACGATTTTATGGATTTAACCGAATTATTAATAAATAAATGTGTAAAAAATTGTCAGTCCCTATTGATAATTTAGATAAATATGGTAAAATACATAAGAAGATTATTCAGATGTTGTTATAATACATATAAAAGTCAATTTTAAGATTGATGATTAATTACGAATAACTGATATTACCCAAATAAAAGTCGACGCTAATTATTTCTGTAGTCATTTGAATAAAGGTGTCGATAATCAATGCAAATTAAAATATGAGTTGTCCTATCGAACCACTGGCGATAATTGGAGCGCATTGCTGCGTGTCTGGGGCTTTTTCTCCAGATGCGTTTGGGGAGAATCTGTATCAGGGCAAGGTTTCTCTTTCAACGCTTCTCCGCTCTCGTTATCCGTTCGATAAATATAAATCTGGTACAGAGAGAGTCTTGGCAAAGAAGATAAGGAGCTTAAATCATATTACACAAAACAGATAAGATATATTCCTATTCAAACCCTGCAGTTATGGACGCCTGTCTGTATCCGTACGGAATTTTGAATTACATTGCTAATGAGTGTAATTCCATTCTCGTGTCGGATCAGTTTGAGTCAATCGAATACGGCGCTGGCAAAGCAACTCCGTGCGAACGCTGCGAGTAGCTGGTTTGTACGATCGAACTGTCCGACGGATAGGAACAGAAAGTCTATAATTATACTTTATATAACGAAAAGAACGAAGTTGTTGCAACTGTATTTCATTGACAGACGACAATTATTCGAGAATAATAGAATAGTAAACATTTAACCATTAACCAATAAACAGTAATAAAATGGGTAGATTAGACGGAAGAGTAGCGTTAGTAACCGGCGCGTCTCGAGGCATCGGGCGCGGAACGGCGCTCCGCCTTGCTGAAGAAGGCGCTGACATTGTTATCAATTACGCGTCCTCGAGGTCCAATGCGGAATCAATTGCTGAACAGATTGCCGACCTCGGACGCAACGTTTACGTCGTCAAGGCGGATGTGAGCCAAAAGGACGACATTGATTCCATGATTGATTTCATTCGCCGTGAAATTGGTCAGCTTGACATCATCGTTTCCAACGCAGCGACAGGCGGTTTTCGTCCGTTGATGAAAGCCAGCGTCAATAATTTTCGCGCGGCGTTTGAAACCAACACACTGCCGATGATTTTGCTGGTTCAGGTGGCTCAGGATTTGCTTGAGAACTCAAAATGGCGCGGAAAAGTCGTTGGCATTTCCAGCCATGGCGCGCACAAAGCTCTGGAACAGTACGGGCTCATTGGGGCGTCGAAGGCGGCGCTGGAGGCGATTGTTCGTCATCTGGCTCGCGAACTGGGCGAAAAGATTAACTTTAACATCGTCAAGGCGGGCTTGGTCGATACGGACTCCGGACGCCGTCTGCCGCATTCGGATTTGATGTTTCAGGAAGCGCCCAAGCACGCTTGCGTTGGAAACCGGTTAGTTACTCCTCGCGACGTCGCAAATGCGATT
>JAZRTH010000586.1:0-4182 GCA_045651945.1 Thermoguttaceae bacterium | reverse complement strand
CTGTAGCGAGCTGCGCTCGCCGGTTTGAGCGACTCTAATTATAAAAAAAGCGAGAGTTCCGCTGTCGCTTCCCTCTCGCACTCCGAAAAATGTGACGTTAAATTAACTCCTCACTCCTCACTTCTAACTCCTAACTCGCTTACGCAGGAATAATACGACAACGCCCAGCGCCAGAAGCGCCCACGTCGACGGTTCAGGAACGGCGTTGGGGTCAACACTCGCAGACAACTGAATAACGTTGCCGTTCCGCGTGACGTCAAAGCCTGTGAAGTAATATGACGAAATTGCGTTACTGACGGCATCTAAAATAGCGTCCGACACTCCTGTTCCTGAAATCAGATCAACGGTAAAGGTCTCATTAGGCTCCACAGAACTGCCTTCAGCCAACGTCAAAAAGATTGTGGAATTCTCCCCAATTTCAATATTGCCGTTGACAATCAACAGGTCTGAAACCGCGTCGCCAGACTCGTTTATTCCGATTTCCATCAACAGCGTTGCGCCGGAATTGAGCGTAAAATCGCCGGTAACTTCAGCAGTCCCAATGGAATTGCCGGGCGAGAAAATCGCGTCGTTGAAAACTTCAATACTGCCTTCAAAGTAACCTTTGAAATCCAACTCGCCAGAGGAAACAACCAAACTTTCAGCTGAAACTTTATGTAAAGCGTCTGTGCAGAACTGCAGCGTTCCGTTGCCTGCTTTTGTGATGGTATCTGCTGTAACTGACCCGATAAACTTTGACATAGCGTCGTTATTAAGCGTTAAATCGCCGTTAGCGGTCAGGACTGGGGCGACGGCAATTTGACCGTTATCGTCAAGACTTCCGCCAGAAAGATTGTACAGCGTTCCGCCATTAGACAGCGTCAGCGTACCTTTGGAAACCGTTGTTGCGCCGGTATATTCTGGAGCTTGCGAAAGAATCAGCGTACCGTCGCCCGTCTTGGTCAGTCCGCCTGTTCCCAAGACAGCCCCGGATTGCGTCAGGATTCTGTCGTCTGTTACTTCAAACGACGCGTCCGTATTGAGCGTTACCGTTCCTGTATGATTGGCAAAAACCGTTCCCGTGTTGGCGTTCTCTTCTGTGAATTTCGCGCCGACTTTAGCCGTTCCGTCAATCGTCCAGTCTTTCGCCAAGTCTGTCCCGACTCCCCAATAGGGCGTGTATTCAAAAATCCACATTTCCGACAAACCGGCGCGGGTAAAAACGTATGAATTTGCTTCAAATTTAACGTAACGAGCGTCCACCGGAGTAAAGGTAAAGGATTCAATCGGCATAATTTCGGAAGAATTCGTTGCCGTTGGCGCTGTAAGCGTACTGCTTAACAACTTTGTCCAATTGGAACCGTCTGTCGAATAGTACAGCGTGAAATCCTTCGTTCCGGAATCGCCATACCATGCGTTGCGGCAGTTCTGCAAATCAATTTTATCGATATTGTACGTGTCGCCTAAATCCACGGTAATATAAGCGTTGGCAACCTGATTTTTAGTCAGCCAATAGCCTTTCTGAACGCTAATATCGTACAGAAGCCCGTCTTTGATATTATTCACGTCAAACGTAGCGCTATAAATTGAACTGGCTGTAACAGTCGCGTTTGACATGAGGGACTTTTCAGAAACCTGGTTTGTCGCAACCGCGTATTTGGATAGAAATACGGACTGCGACAAGGCGGAGTTGTACGTCGTCAATTCGTCCAAAGAACCGTTGAGGGTTTTTAGCGTTCCGCTAACAGAGTTTAGGTCGCTGTTTCCAATCACCCAAAAATTGCCGGAATTCCATAAGACCGCGTTGTTTACATCTTTTGCGGTAGCCGTTGCTGCAAGTATGCCATTTATATACAGATTGCTTGTATACGTTCGCTTTGACCCGCTTGTTCCTGTTCGCGAAATCGTGCCGGCAACATAAACCCATTCATCAGGTTGAATCTCGATGGTTGAGGTAGCCGTCAAACCTTTCGAGGCGTAATCGTAAAAAACAATCTTTCCGCTTGAGTTTGTATTGAGCGTACGGCAATAGCCAGTGCCGTCTGTGTTGCGATAACCGAAAATGTTAATCAAATTGAGATCCGAAGCTTTAACCCATCCTTCGATGGTTGCCTGTTCAGAATTCCAAACGTTGTTATCGGTAATGGTGATTTTACTGGTGCTGCCGTTAAACGTCGCCGCCGTTCCAATAACGCCCTGAGTTCCAAATGTTACGGCTGTAGCAACGCCCTGATTCGTGTTGCTCCCGACGTTGACGACAGTCGTTGCGCCCTCCGCGTCGTCCAGTCCCATGTGCCAGACGGGATTATAATTTGACGTTAAAGAATCGTAATTAAGAGCTTCTGCATAAACGCTTGTTGAGGAAAAAAGAATTCCCAACAACGCAGCAATTGCACCGCTTGTTAAAATGCGGGAGGGGGTGAATAAACGGTTTTGACGATTCGCCATGATTTTACTCCTTCGATTTGGGTAAAACTGGATAACGTTATTTAAACGACTTTTGCGGCGGGACGTCCGGGCAAAACAGGTAATCGTTTTTCTACTTAATAATATATATTATACACTCAATTTTGCAATAGAAAAGCGATAAAAGGGAAAATTCTTGAAAAAAGTGAAAGATTTTGAGAAGATGGAGAAGATAGAAAATAAAAACGGTTGGAAGGCGAAAATGAAGCGACCAACGAGAGCGGATTTTGGCAAACGAGCGGCAGAGCGAAATCAGGACTCGTCCGCCCTGCGTTCGTGATAGAAAAAAAGACTGGAAGCGAGTCTGAACCTAAACTCGCTCTGTTTATCGTTCGACAACAGAAACCGATTATCTTCAGTCTCGATGTAAATGTCGCGATAATCATAATCGCGTGCAAACGTCGAAAAGTCCAGGGGACCTGCTGTAATTATCTTTCGATAAAACGCATTCGACAGTTACGCCAAATCGCGATCTTCAAACATGAGCAACGCTACAACTAATGCCGCCATGCAGTACAGAACGCAATATATCGCCGACATTCCCAAATACGAGAGTGGAAGCGTTTGACTGGCGCCAATTGAAGACTCGATGCTGAAATGCCCCAGAACAGGCAACACCGCCGCCATGACGTTGGTGATGAAGTCTACAATTTCATATTTCCCCTGAGTAAACTGACTGACGAACTGAGGCAAATACGGAATGAGATGTCCTAAGAGGAAAATGGAAATGCAGCAGACAATGTTCGCCAACATCGGAAGCCGGGTAGACAACGCAACGGCAACGGCTGTCATGGTTGCGGTTTCCAAAAAGGTCATCGCGATACTGGGCGTAATGTTGACCATCGCATCGACGCAGTCCTGAGTTTTCGGCTCTTCTTCGCAGGACTCGCGGGCGTTATGAACGACCTTGTACCCGGTCGTCCCTAAAAACAGACCGCCCAGAGCGATGTACATGACAAACACAGGAACGAGAATGCCAAAAAACTTGCCCAAAATAAGCTGAACTCGGCTGACGGGTTTGGAAAGCAGCATCAGCGCGGTTTTCCCTTCGATTTCTTCTGCAATCGATACGCCGGAAAGCCACAACGCCAGCAGAACCGCCGGGATTTTAATAAACGTCAAACCGACCGACATGTGCATTTTGAGGTCTTCGCCCAACGTGTTAAACGGGATGTAGGGCAAAAACAGCAACAGCGCAACGCCAAATCCCAGCAGAGCCGTGAAAAGCGTTTGATTCATGCCCTCTTTGGCGGTTACCCAAACTAAAGCGAACAGCTTGGGGAATGCAACTCGCGTCAGCGCCAAAACGATAATCAGGAAAGCCGTCGTCGCAGCCAGGTATACCGGAGGATACCACATTGAATCAAACCAGGTTTTGACGTCCGCAAACAGAATCGGTGGAAACATATTCATGTAATCGTTAAGTGGTAAGTGGTTAGTTGTCAGTGGTTAGTTAAAAGTAGATTTCAATCTACTAATTCTTTAATCTATAATTATAATCTGTTTTTCATTCCAGACAAGTGGGTTGTTATTGATATTGACATATTTATAAACAAATTCTATTATATATCATGAAACGGGACGATAACAGATATAGAATTGGAGATATCCGTCAAAATCGGAATTATATTCCCAGATTCCCGCTATTCACAGATTACAAGCCGAAAAACAACCATTTTGCCATGAGATTTGCAATATTTATATTAACCGCTCTGTTGTCGATAACCGCTATGGGGC
>JAZRTH010000585.1:0-1231 GCA_045651945.1 Thermoguttaceae bacterium | reverse complement strand
AAAATCTTTAACAAGACAGGAAAGATACGCAAGAATGATAAACACAACCTATTACTAACCCCCAAAAAAACTACTGCCTACTGCCTACTGCCTGACTTTCCTCTTGACTTCAAAGCGCCAAAACTGTATACTCCCGCTATGTTAATCCGACAGAACGAAAACGATATATCGACTAACGACTCGACTGAGGCGTTTCAGTTTACAGACCTCCAGCAGAAGGCGGACGCGTACCTTGCCAACGTCAAGCAGCAGGCTCAACAGATTCAGCAGAAAACGCAGTCTGACCTCGAAGCGTGGCGGGAGAAAGCCATTTCCGTCGTCAAGCAGGAAACGGAATCGCTCCGCAAAGACGCTCAGACGAAATACGATCAGGCGCAGAAAAAAGGCTATAACGATGGTTTCGAGAAAGGCTTGGCGGACGCTCAGGCGAATTCCGAGTCCACGCTCAAAAAGCATTTGGACGAGCGGCTCGATCGGGCGTTTCCCGCTATTGACGCAGCTCTGGACCAGTTGGAAGTCCAAAGCCGGCAATGGACGGCGCAATGGGAAGCGGCGGGAATTCAGCTCGCTCTGGCGATTGCAGAAAAGATTCTCCGTTCCCAAATCAAAATTAATCCGAAGAAAATCCTCCCGGCGTTGCGCGAGGCGCTGGAACTGACGGTAAAAGCTCAGCGAATCCGAATCCGCCTGGCGAAAGAGGACTACAACGTTCTTTTGCCAGACGTCAACGCCTTAACGGAACGCTTTCAGAGGGCAGGGCAGACGGAAATCGTCCCCGACGACTCGCTTCAATCCGGCGACTGCCTCGTCGAAACCCCGATGGGCGAAATCGACATGATTATCCGCTCCCAGCTGGACCGCATCGCGGAAGAACTAATTTAATGAACAACATCCAATCGTACATAAATCAGCTTAACGAAATCAACCCGATGGCGTTGACTGGAACCGTCGTTCAGACGATCGGTCAGACGGTTATCGCGGAAGGGTTTCCTGTTCCCGTCGGCGCGGTTGCGGAAATCTGCCGACCGGGCATGAAGCCGATTTACGCTCAGACGATTGGATTTCGCGACAATCAGACGTTGCTTAGTCCCTACGATTCTCTTACCGGCGTCCGCAGCGGGAGCGCGATTCGTCTGTTTCGTTCTGAACCGAAACTGAAAATCGGCGACGAACTGTTAGGCAGAATCGTCGATGCGTTTGGCGAACCGGTCGACGACGGCGCGCCGATGTT
>JAZRTH010000584.1:0-1614 GCA_045651945.1 Thermoguttaceae bacterium | reverse complement strand
ACAGAACGACATGGCTACGATCCGACTTGCGTCGTTTCCATTTTAATGCGTTCCGTCGGGTGGATGGCGGTGAGGTCTTCAAAATCTTTGTGACGAATCAGCTCGTTCGGTTCGCGATAGTTGATAGCTTCAATGCGAAGGAGCGCGAAATACCGCTCGTTTTCCTTCGGCGGACGAATCTGTCCGGAAATGGTAACGCCGTTTTTCAAGCCGAATCGGCGGATCTGGCTGGGCGAAACGTAGATGTCGTCCGGGCAGGAGATGTAATGGTAATCGGCAGACCGGAGGAACCCGAACCCGTCCGGCAGAATTTCCAGCGTGCCTTCCCCGTAAATGAGACCATTTAGCTTGATTCGCTCTTTGAGAATGCGGAAAATGAGGTCTTGACGCTGCGCGCCTTCCTCGTCGACGACTTCCAGATTCTCCTTTCGGGCGACTTCAATCAGCTCAGACATGGACAGCTTCTGCAAGTCCGCCAGGTTGTTGAAGTTGGTTTCCCGGAGCTTTTTGTAGATCTTGTCGAACTCGTCCTCGTCCTGACGCCCGTGATTGATTTCCTCCGCCAACTCTTCTGCGAGGCTTAACGGCTCGGCTTCCAAATCGATCGGGTCGTCCTTCAAGAGGTTTTCATCGATGTCGTTTGGATTGACCTCGTACGGCTTGGGCTTGCGCGGCGGACGGGGCGCGTCTTCCGGCATCGCCAGCGGGTCGTTGTCGTTGAACGAATAGGAATTGTACTGATACCGGTTGTACGGTCGATATGGGCGGTTGTACCCGGAGTTGTTGTAACGGTTGTTGTATCCCCCGCCGCCGTACTGACGGTTATTGTACCCGCCGCGGTCGTTATTGTAATTGTTGTTATAGTTGTTATTGTAGTTGTTATATCCGCGATTGTACGGGCGGTTATTGTAGTTTCTGTACCCGTTGTTGTAGTTCTGATCGGAATCAGAGGTTGACTGGTTGTCAGAATTCGTCGTTTGGGAATCGTAAGAATCGGCGTTGGCGTTGTCGCTGTAGTCTGAATAATTGTTGTTACCAGAGTAATAGTCGTTTCGATTCTGATAATAGCCGTTGTTGTCTTGATAGCGGTTCTGCCCGTCGTATCGGTTTTGATTGTATCGACCCTGTCCGTACGGTCGATCCTGATAGGAGTACCTGTCCTGATTGTAGTTGTTTCGATTGTTCCACGTCCGCTGACCGTCGCGGTTGTATCCCTTTCCGTACGGATAGCGGTTGTCTCCCGACCGGTTGTGTTCGCTTCCTCGACCGGTCATGCCCAAATTGAGCGTCTGCGGGTCGTTGAGGTCGAGCGTTTTGGACCGGTTCTTTTTATTGAACTGTCCGGAGGGCGAATCGCCAAAACCGTCCAGACGTTCCGGCAATTCCTCGTTGGAATTGAGAATCTGATCGATGTTTTCGTTGTCGTTTTGTTCAGAACCGGGTGTTAAAGGTTGGTCGTTCTGATTGTCATTGGCAGGGTTTTCATAATCGTCAAACATGCTAACAAACCTCCAATAAATAATTTGAAAAGCTGGGAGGGGTTTTAATCTTTTGAATTAACAGGCAGGATTTATGAATAAATATTCTTTTCTGACTTTTATCAATAATATATAA
>JAZRTH010000583.1:0-1801 GCA_045651945.1 Thermoguttaceae bacterium | reverse complement strand
CTTCAGGAACGGATCGTCTGGCGGAAGTCGCCCGAAAAATGGAGGACGTCGATATTTTTGTCAACGTTCAGGGCGACGAACCCGACATGAATCCCGACACCATCGACCGCTGCGCTCAATTGCTGCTTGACAATCCGGACGCCGTCATGTCGACCATGGCGATTCCGATTCGCGTTAAAGAAAAAGTCTTTGATCCGAACTGCGTCAAAGTCGTGTTTAACCAATCCGGTCGGGCGATGTACTTCAGCCGCTCGCCAATTCCTTGCGCCCGAACGTGGTCGGACGATTTGCTCAGCGTCTCCCCTGCCCTGTACTGGCAGCATTTGGGAATCTACGCCTATCGGCGGGAATTCCTTCTTCAGCTTGGACAGATGCCAACGTCTCCCATTGAAAACACCGAAAAGCTGGAACAACTCCGCGTTCTGGACGCCGGCTACGCGATTATGGTCGGTCAGGCAGACGGCTGCGCTATCGGAATCGACACGATAGAAGACTATAAGAAGTTCGTCGCTCAATACTGTAAACGATGACTAGTTCTGTATTCTAACCAAAAAAGACAAGGGAAAGACAAAATATGTCAATAATTTCCCTCATTTGACCTGTTGAATTTCACGTGAGGTTCTATTATAATAGGTAATATACAGAGTGAATCTAAAATAGCAGGAAAGGTTGTAATTCAGAAATGTCAACTGTTCCCTGCTCCTCACAACTAACCAAGGAGATACGAATATGAAATCCACTCGACGAGAATTTTTAGGCATGACGGCTGCGGCTCTTGCCGTTCCGACGTTAATTCCGCGTGACGTTATGGCGCAAAACGGCAAACCGGGCGCAAACGACAGAGTCAATGTCGCCGGCATCGGCGTCGGCCGCATGGGATTTGGCGATATGAATACAACGCACCACATTGAAACGGCGAAAGTCGTTGGCTGCGCGGACGTCTTCCTGCCCCGCGCTCAGGACAGAGCTGCAAAATTGGGCTGCAATCCCAACACGGACGCCGTTTCGGATTATCGCGAAATCCTTGACCGCAAAGACGTCGACGCGATTATCACCGCCACGCCGGAACAGTGGCGTTCTCTGATTTGCATTCACGCCGCGCAGGCGGGCAAACACATCTTTGCGGAAAAGCCGGTGTCGCTCACCATTGCGGAAGGTCGATTGATGGTCAAGGCGGCTCGCAAGTACAACGTTAAGTTCTCAACCGGCTCCATGCAGAGAAGCATGAACCCCAACTATCGCGGCTGCAAGTTCATTCGTGACGGCGGACTGGGCAAGATTACCAAAGTCGTTGCCGCCAATTACGAATCCCCCTGGTTCTACGACATGAAAGCGGAAGAAATCCCGGCTGGTTTGGACTGGGAACGCTGGTGCGGCCCTGCTCCGCTGGTGGCATATCATCCGGAACTGTTTATTCCTCGCGGCAAGCCGGGCTGGCTGTCGTTCAGGCCGTTCTCCGGCGGCGAAATGACCGGTTGGGGAACTCACGGCTTCGACCAGATTCAGTGGGCGCTGGGAATGCAGGAAACCGGTCCGGTCGAGATTATTGTAACAGGCGACAAACTCGAGGCCCCGACCTACGACAAGCCAGAAGACGCCAGACGCGGCAACCAGCTTTGCAATCAGCCGAAACTGGCTTACAAGTACGCTAACGGCATTGTCGTCAAACTCGGCGACGACGATGGCAAAGAAGGCAACCGCGGCGGCGGAATCTTCTTTGGAGAAAAAGGAAAAATGGAAATCTGGCGCAATAAGGTTACTGCCAATCCGCAAGAACTCGTCGATCAAGTCAACATGATCG
>JAZRTH010000582.1:0-1633 GCA_045651945.1 Thermoguttaceae bacterium | reverse complement strand
CGGATTTTGGATTATATTCTGGTTTTCATCTTTTTGAACGGGCGGGGTTTGAGCGACTTCAACCTCGTTGTTCTGTTCCGGCTTTGCAGGTTGCGATTCTGGCGCAGTCGTTTGCGGAGGGGTTGTATTTTCAGCAACGGTTTCTTTCGGCTTTTCGTTCATTTCCGGAATGGTTGCCGCGTAGGCGTCCAGGTCGTCCGGCATTGTCAAAACCGGCTTGACAACGCCCATGGCGCGGCGAATCTGCTCTCGTCGGAGCTTTTCCTGCTGGGCTACTACCCGCAACAGCTTTTCAATCGACGCGGCATTGGAGTCCGTGTGCGGAATCTTGCTCATGAACGAGTATATCTCGATAAACTCTTCAATGCGTTTATCCGACATGTTCATCAGCCCGTTTTTGCGATTCGCCCAAACGTCAGCCCAAAGGTTGATTAAAAGCGCGTTAATCGGGTTGAACGTTTTCACGTAAGCGGCGCGGCGGGACTGTCTTTCTGCGAGGGTCGGATTCATGTAACAGTGCGGATCCGGGTTGTGAACTGCGCCCAGCCAATGCCCCAATTCGTGAATGAGGGCTTCCACCCGTTCGTTTTCAGAAAACTGCGGGGCAAACTCCCGAATCAAAATATGCGTATGGAACGGCTGACGCGTCATGCCGATATGATCTACTCCCGGCTTAATGCCGTACTGGCTGGTAAACCCGATTGCCAACGCCGCCGGATAAGCGGGAGCCATCATTTCAAATTCTTTCATGGACGTTGCAAAGTCGTGGATGTTGTCGTCAGACTTCCACTGCCCAACGCTCACGATTTTGAACCGCAGATGACAAAGCCGCTCGTAAACCTCGTTGACCTTGTCGATTCTCTTTCGTAAACGAGGTTCCCAAACGTTCCGCTTGGAATACTCGTTGTCGTCAACGTAGATTTTTACCGGCACTTCAATTATTTTCATTCCCAGCGGCGAATACGTAACGGAACTGCTGAGAATAGGCGATGCGTTTTCATCCATGCGAAACGCCCCGACCGGGTTGCCGGTGATGGGCATCTTCTGGAAAAACATGTTCCCTTCCGGAGACGTCCCGAAAAAGTAAACGGACTGTGGCTCCAGGGGAACTTGCTGATTTCGCTGCCCATCGTTGAACGCCAAAGCCGACTGGTCGTCGAAAAAGAACGAGAACGCGTCGCCCGGCGCCAGACGAACCGTCTGCTGCGGATTGCCCTTCTGCGCCACGACAAACGCAACGCCCTTTTCCATCCGGTTGGAAATCACCGCAACGTCCGCCCATGCAGACGCCATAAAAACAAACAGCGCTGCTGGAATCAACAAACGGATAACGCCAGGAAATCTCATTAATATCAAAATAGGAACTGAAATAGTTGGTAATTTGTATATAAGGCGGCGCTTATTAGTCGCCCTGATTGGTTAGCAGTCAAGAGCAACGAGTTAGAATTGAGAGCAGCGCTTCGCGTAACTCCTCACTTCTCACTCCTCACTTCTAACTATTATTTATTATAGCATAGCTTTAATTTTCTAAAACTCCCCCCGAATCGTCCAATATTTTGAGAAAATTTGCCGTTTTTCTTGAAAATCGCCCCTTCTCCCGCCTTGTCAAAAATCGATATTTCTGTTTTAATAA
>JAZRTH010000581.1:0-9058 GCA_045651945.1 Thermoguttaceae bacterium | reverse complement strand
GAAGCGATTTATTACGCAACAGAATACGTAACAATTACCTTCGCTGACGAACTTGAAGGAACGATTGTTTTATCGTTGGGTGAATTAGATATAGAAGCGCCGCTTACTATTGACGGAGATAACCGTATAACTATCGACGCTGACCAGAAGAGTCGCGTATTCTACATCTCAGGTGGAACAGAAGAATCTCCAGTGGTTCTCAATGGTTTGTCGATTCAAAACGGTAAAGCTTCCTGGGGCGGCGGAATTTACAATTATAGCGGTACAACCAACATAACCAACAGTACGATTTCGGGAAATACCGCTTTATACTCCGGCGGCGGAATTTACAATTATAGCGGTACAACCAACATAACCAACAGTGAGATTTCGGGAAATACCGCTTCATACTCCGGCGGCGGAATTTACAATTTTGGTACAACCACAATAACCAACAGTACGATTTCGAAAAATACTGCTTCCTCCGGCGGCGGAATTTACAATGATTATGGAACCGTGACGGTAACCAACAGCACGATTTCGGGAAATACCGCGTCCGGAAGTTCATATTCCTACGGCGGCGGAATTTACAATGATTATGGAACCCTGACTATAACCAACAGTACGATTTCTGGAAATACCGCTTCTTCCTACGGCGGCGGAATTTACAATTCTGGTTCTTCAGCTAAGACCAATATCTACAATACCATTGTCGCAGCCAATACAGCTAAGAATGGCGCGGATGTTTATAAAAACAGCGGTTCTATCAACGCCTATAACAGTCTGTCGTTGTATACAGCATGGAATAACGGAAGCGACAATATTGTGTACGATCCCAATCAGCCGCTGTTCGTTGACGCCGAAAACGGCGATTATCGCATTCTTCCCGATTCCCAAGCATATAATACAGGAAATAATACATACGCTTATGCGGCAGGGTTGACGTACGATTCACTCGATTTAGCAGGGTTGCCGCGCATATCGGATGAGGATATTGACATCGGCGCATACGAATGTTTTATTCCCTCGAATCCCATAGAACCAAAGAAGATTGTTTCAGACAATTTAAATGCACAGAATAATTATCAAGTATTTTATTCTTTTGCATTGGATAGCGCTGCGACGATTTCCGTATCGCTGCTCCAAGGGAATTGGGACAACCTTGACATAAAGCTGTTCGGAAAGGGTTTTTCCGATTTTTTGACTTCCGAGTCTGGAGAAATAACGCTCGCGGAAGGAGGAACGTATTATTTGAGATTCTCATCGAAAAATCCTGAAGAATCGCAGTCGTTCGCGTTCCGCGTCAATTTGCACGACGCTGCGGAGTTGCCGATTGGAACGGATTATCAGGGCGTCATTCCCGCAAGCCGTTACGCACGGATTTTCAAAGTTGAGACAACCGAAACCAGGATTTTGGAATTGTTATTGGGCGCCGAAACGACCAATGCGCGAAACGAGATTTATGTCAAATACAATTCCGCGCCAACCCGCAGCGATTACGACTGGTCGTCCGTAACGGGCGCCCCGGATCAGAGTTTAATAATTGACAACGCAGCGCCGGGGGCGTATTACGTTTTAATCTATTCGGATTACTGCCCGACTCGGTCTGCGTATACGCTCAGAGCGAATCTGACAAGCATTAAACTGGACGATTTCGCCCAAACAGGCGTTGGGGAAGACTCGCTTGAATTTTCAATTTCCGGCGGCGGGTTCGACAATACGGTCAGGGTTTTTGCCGTCAATACTCAGACCGGAACCGCTGTCGAGGCGCAGTCTGCCCGTCTTTCCGCCAACGGACAAATCGCAGCGACGTTCAATAAGAATCTCCCGGCTGGAGATTATACTCTGCGTCTGGTTAAGGGAGAAGACGTCGCAGAATCCGTCAAAACGTTCACTTATTCAGGAACGTATGTCAGCGGGCTGAAGGTGGATTTTACAACAAAGCTGATTCTGCCTGGTACGGTGTATGCGACGTATTATCGGGAATCATGCAATACTTTTTATGTGGAATATACAAATAACAGCGAATTTGCAATCGCCGCTCCGCTGCTGCATTTGGTATGCAAGAACAATCGAGGCGAAGAAAAAGGGCTGATGACCCTTGACGCTTCTCTGGTTGGAGTAAGCATTCCCAAAAATCAGACTACCGTTCCGGAAGGTTTCAGTACTGATCTTTACATGATCGCCTCTGGCGAAACGGTTGGCGTGCTTCAACCCGGAGAGACCGCCCGTATCCCCGTCTATTGGCGCGGCTGGCTGGGCAGTATGGAACATGTCGATTTCTCTTTGGAAGTCGTCGCTCAAGACCACACGTCCGAAGTCAACTGGGAACATGAATTGTTTGGCGTTCTTGACGAGTACGAACGTACGGAAAACGCCGTTTATCTGCAACGTCTGCAAAGCAATCTCGGTAACACCTGGGGCGAGTACGTCGTGAAGCTTTCTCAAGCCGCTACGGAGATTTATCGCGATTATGGCGTTGAGGTGAAAAACGCTGAAGAACTGAAAGCGTATCTGATTGACAAAGCGCACGCGGAATCCATGGAAACCATTGTTTCCGAATTACAATTGGAAACGCCGATAATTACCAAGGTGGATTTATCCCGTAATGACAAAGGACAATTAAAAATATACGTTCGATGGGACAATATTATTTCCGATCAGATAAAACAGTATAATTTGGAGATTGTGGATGCCAATGAAGACTTTGAAACCGGAAATACTCTGAAAGAAAACATCGATTATGGCGATGGTTTACTGTACTGGTTTCTTAGATATAAAAAATATGATCCGGTAGAATTTGAAAAAGTTGACAAGATTAATCAATTTGGTTCCGCTCAATTACTAAAGATTCGGGTACGCTCGGAATATAAAGACGGGACGTATTCTGAATGGTCGGATGTCAATATCTATAATATACAGGACAATTCTCTCCAGGCGCTGGTATACATTTACAAAAATGGACAGTGGGTTCCTGCCGTCTCTACCAACTCTGAAACAGGCGAAACCACAAATCTGACGAATGCGTCAAAGAAAACGTATGTGCTTATTCATGGATTGAATAATTCTATTGGAAGTACATGGCTCAAAAAGATGGCTCATGAGATTTATAAAGTAGATTCCACCGCTAATATTCTGGCAGTCGATTGGGGTAATTGGGCTGATGGTGTATTTGATTGGAACGCTTGGACTCCTGCTGACAGAATTGACGATGTAGCAGAACGTTTAGCTTTCCAGCTTTTTGGAACTGGCAAAAAAACGTACTATATCAATCCGTTAAATGGGATTTTGCAAAACATGGAATATACCGGTTTAGGTCTCAATGCATCTAATATGTATCTTATCGGTCATAGCCATGGCGCGCACGTTGCTGGTTTGACAGGAGAGTTTGCCAAATCAAAATATCATGTAGAAGTTAAAAAAATAACTGCGCTTGATCCGTCAGAAGATGGATCTCATCTTAACTTTTTTTCCTTTTTCAAGAATTTTTTGGGAACAGGCTGGGGAACCAGTTCTGCCAAATTTGTTGATGTATACAAGAGTTCCGACTTATATGGCGGCGAATCAACGTGGGGAAATGACAATTTCCTTCTGGTCGAAAAGGGGAAAACTTGGTCAAAAGAAGGCGTTGTCTCTACACTTGCGACAAACTCAATTACCCACGCATTTGCCGTCGATTGGTTTATTACAACCATTACAACGTCCCCCAATACAACGTCTCCCGGTTTCTGGTGGAATTCAAGCAGTTGGAACGCAGTTTTAGATGGCGTTAATATTTCCCAACAATCCAAAGATGACTGGAATGGATTGATTGTTGGGGATCTTTCTGGACACTGGCGATTTGAGGCGCTTTCCACGGCAAAGATTAATAATTACGCATTAAACGCAAATGAAGGACAGATTTGGAATTATCCTGGTGGTAATTGGAATGAGTCTGACGATGTTCTAGAAACGCTCGACAACACGTATGAGCTGCAATACCAATACAGAGCGCCGTCCAATCTGACAGCTGGCAATACGGAAGAATTAAAAATCAAGGTTACAGATCATAGCGGTATCACGTCCACGCTGAATCATGCTAATAATCAAATCAATTTGAATGCGGTTAAGGATTTTGTGGGCATATTGTATTATGAAGATAAAAATGGAATTTCGACTTCGCTGAGCGTAGATATTACCAGTTACAACGATTCTGATAAAGATCTCTATGTTACTTCCGGCAACGAGATTACGCGGTATGTCAAAATGCCCAATGCGTCGCTTCTTAATTATGTGTTTGGTCAAAAAGGCAGGGAAGTTAACAGTCAAGGCGAGGAGTGTTACAAACTGAAATTGAAAATTTATCCAAAAGCTGCAAAAGGTTATTATGAGTTATACCCTGCAAACGATGAAGGAGTTATTGACGTTACTATCGAAACAGGACGTCTGAATTGTTCTGCTGAAAAGATACCCAATCAAAGAATTAAAAAGAATGAAACGGCTGACTGTGTACTTAAAGCTACTGCAGAAAAAGAATCGTATAGAGAAAAGCCATCGTCTGCCGCGGCTGCAATTCCTGGCGAAGGTACAACACAGAATGCACTGGAAAGTTTGTCAAATAAAAGTTACGAGGTGATAAATGAAGGCATTTATCGTTATCGCTGGGTAAATCTGAACACAGGATATATAGTGAAAGAATTTATTTCGCTCGCTCCGATCTATGAAGTTCCCGACGTTACTGTAAATCTTGGAATCGGTACGTACGAGTTTGAATTGACGGTTTGGGATCGGTATGGTTTTTCCGCCTCTGATAAAACATCCGTCTGTATTTTGGAAGACCCGTACGACGATGGCGATCATGGGGTTTCCAACGAAGGAAAATCCGTTGACCCGAATGAAATCATCGGTCCGGCTGGCAAGGACGGCTGGATTGTTGGCGAAGAAACGCTGGCGTATCAAATCAATTATGAGAACGACGAAACCGCAACCGCTCCGGCGCAGCGAGTCGATGTGGAAATGTATCTCGACAGCGATCTGGATTGGAGTTCGTTCCAGTTTACGGGATTCGGCTGGGCTAATGTTTTTGAATCGCTTGGCAATGGCGTTTACACCATTAATAAAGTGATTGAAACCGAAGTTACGCCTCTTGGCGAAGACGAGCCGGTAACCATCTACGTTGAAGTAACAGCCGGCGTTGACCTTCTTTCCGGTCGAGTTTACGCAACATTCCAGACGCTTCAACCCACAACCCTTGACGGCGCTCTGGAAGAGGAAACGCTTCTGGCGCCGATGGCTGCAAACATCGGTTTTCTGCTTCCGTCCGTAAAGGAAGACGGCGAGAAGGTCGATTCGCGCGGCGACGGCTTTGTTACCTATACGGTTAAGGCGAAAAAACCGCTTATAACCAATACAGAAATCACCGCTGTCGCGGATATTCAGTTTGACTTTGGAGAAATCATCGCTACAAACCAGGTGGATCCGCACGATCCGTCTCAGGGAACCGACCCGGCAAAGGAAGTTCCGCTGAAAATTGACGCTAACGCGCCGACGGCGGTCATAACCAGTTTGACATCTCCCGAATCTGGCGCAATTGAGTTGCTGTGGTCTGGCTCCGACGTCGGTTCCGGAATTGAACACTATCAGATTTACGTCTCTGCCGATGGAGGCGCCTATACGTTGTGGCAGTCCTTCGGATCGGACGTAACAAGCGCTGTTTTTGAAACCCAAACGCCGGGCGAGTACAGCTTCTATATTCTTGCCGTTGACGGGGCGGGCAATATCGGCGGCGATCCGGAACAGGCAACGCCATCGATCCTCATCGAATCCGATATGGAAATGAGAGTCGTTACAACGAGCGACGATCACGCTTCCACAGACGTTATTTCCGACAATTTAGAAACCATCACGGATTGGGACGCTTTCTATATGGAATTCTGGACGACGAATCTGAGAGCGTCGCAAGCGGGTAAAACGTCAACAGCCAAGATTCTCTACGATTCCAACGTCTTCCAGCTTGACGCAAATCAGGCAATCGCCGCCCCGGCGGGAATTACAGCAGAAATCTCCGCCCCGATTCTCGAATCCAATGGCATGACGTCCATAATTGTTACATTTACCGTTGGTGAAGATGGATATACAGCGCCGGGCGCTAATACGTACTGGGGAGCGGTTCATTTCACGCCCAATATGCAAGACGGCGCGGGAATTCAAAATCCACTGGAATCCGAAACGCTGGATGTTGAAATGGGAGGCGCTGCATCAGGAACAACGGTCAAGGCGATGCCTTATGACTTGAATCGAGATGGCAAAGTCAACGTCGACGACTTCATTCTCTTCGCAACCGTGTACGGAGCTGATACGGATTCGGTTTCCGCCAACGACGGCATGTATACCGAAAAGCTATTGTCCGACTACGACGGCGACGGCGCGGTCAACTCAGCTGACTTCATCGCGTTCGCCACTAACTACGGTCTGGTCAAAGGCGACGGCAAGAACGTTACTTTACCCCAGCAGAACCCGCAGAGTAATGGCTCTGCGATTCCCAACACTACGACCGTTTCGGAATCGATCGCGGTAGAACAGCCTGTTACGAACGTTCTGCCAGAACCGGTTGCAACCGAACCGATTCGCGCGTCTGAACTGGTCGTTGCCGCTCAGTCGGCAAGTCCCGTTTACGAGATTGCTGTTGAATCGGAACTCAAGTCCGCCGTCCAGGTATTTCGTCAAGCTCATTCGTCCGCGTTGCTGGACTTGTACGACAATCAGAACGAATCTGCCACGCCCGATCAGCTGTCCGTCAAAGCCGTCGATGAATCTCTTGGTTTTGACGACGATTCGTTTGATTTCCTCTTTGACGATTTGGACTCTGACTCTGACGACAGTTCCGACGTTGACCTGTCCGCCGTACTGGACGAGCTGGAATTGGAGTTGATTTAATCAATTCAAGAATTAATTGATTTCACGTTCACAACGAAAGAACAAACGCCCTGAGAAGCAACATTCCCGGGGCGTTTTTCGTAAGATCTATCTACTGAATTCCAAATAACAGGTGATTTATCTATTCGGACAAATTTACAGCCCAAAGAGCATGTCCTGATATTTCGGCATGGGCCAGAGGTCGTCGGGCATTTGAACTTCCAGCTGGTCGGCGGTGTTGCGGACGTCTTTCATGCACGCCAGAACTTCCGACTCGTCCTTTTTCTCAGCGATGGCGTTTTCCAGAGCGTCGCAGTTGTCCGCCAGGTCGTCTGCCAGCAGACCAATCGTGCGAAGCTGTCCTTGAATCGCAGACAGCCCAGCGGTCGTACCGGCGTCTTTAAGCTGGTTGAGCGATCCTGCCAGTTCTCCCAAATGGGTAACGACGGCGGGCATGATCATCGTCCGCGCCATTTGCAGCGTCAAGCGAGCCTCAATCGCCACCTTCTGCTCGTACTGCTCGATAAACACTTCGTAACGCGACGGCAGCTCGTTGCCGGTGAACACGCCGTACTTCTCGAACAGCTCGAGGTTCTTTTTGTCGATCAGCGGCTTGAGCGCTTCCGGCGTCGTTCGCAGATTGGGCAGACCGCGCTTTTGCGCCTCTTTAACCCATTGAGCGGTGTAGTTGTCCCCGTTGAAAATGACCCGTTTGTGATTGCAGATCATTTCATGGAGAATCGTCTGCAGAGCGGAGTTGAAGTCCTTCTTTTCGACGTATTCCAGCTTGTCGGCGACTTCGTCCATGCTTTCCGCCACGATTGTATTGAGAACCATGCTGATGCCGGCGCAGGATTGGCTGGAGCCGGGAGCGCGGTACTCAAACTTCGCGCCGGTAAAGGCGAAAGGCGACGTTCGGTTGCGGTCGGAACCGTCGCGCGGCAGAGGGGGCAGGGCGTCGACGCCGACTTTCATCGTCGTAGTGCGTCGGGACGATTTCAGCGCGCCCTTTTCTATCTGCTCGATAACGTCGGTCAACTGATCGCCGAGGAAAATGGAAATAATCGCCGGCGGGGCTTCGGCAGCGCCCAATCGATGGTCGTTCCCGATACAAGCGGTGGCGGAGCGCATTAAATCAGCGTGACTGTCAACAGCCTGAATGACGCAGCACAGCGTCGTTAAAAACAGAGCGTTTTGATGCGGGTCTGTGCCTGGGTTGAGCAGATTGACGTCTCCGTAGGCGATCGACCAGTTGTTGTGTTTGCCTGACCCGTTAATCCCGGCAAACGGCTTTTCGTGAAGCAGGCACGCCAAATCGTGCCGCTGCGCCGCGGTTTGCAAGACGTCCATGACGAGCATGTTATGGTCAACCGCCAAGTTGAGGTCTTCGAACATCGGGGCGAGTTCAAACTGACCCGGCGCGACTTCGTTGTGCCGCGTTTTGGCGGGAACGCCCAGCGCCCAAAGCTCTTTTTCGACGTCCGCCATGAAGTCCAGAATTCGGGGCTGAATCGTGCCGAAATAATGGTCGTCCAGCTGCTGATGTTTGGCGGGAACGGCGCCGAAAAGCGTTCGCCCCGTCTGGACGAGGTCTGGACGCCTCATGTACTGTTCGCGGTCGATGAGGAAGTATTCCTGTTCCGCGCCGAGGGTGATAAACGGCTTGACGTCCGGCTGTTCCAGACCGAAAACTTTGATAATGCGTTCGACGGAACGGCTTAACGCCTGAATCGAGCGGAGCAACGGCGTCTTTTTATCCAGCGACGAACCCGTATACGAGCAAAACGCAGTCGGAATGCACAGCGTAGCGTTGTCCCCGCTTCGGCGAATGAACGCAGGAGACGTCGGATCCCAGGCGGTGTACCCGCGGGCTTCAAACGTTGACCGCAGCCCGCCGGACGGGAAGCTGGACGCGTCCGGCTCGCCGACGATCAGGTTCTACCCGGAAAAGCGAAGCGTGATTCCCCCCTCGTTGTCCGGTTCCAGAAACGCGTCGTGCTTTTCGGCAGTGGAACTTGTCAGCGGCTGGAACCAGTGCGTGTAGTGCGTCGCGCCGCGGCGAAGCGCCCATTGCTTCATCGCGTTGGCGACGTCGTCCGCAATGGCGGAGTCGAGAGCCTTGCCCTCTTTGAGCGTCGCAACCAGTTTTCGATAAACCGGCTTGGGCAAGACCTTCTGCATCGTC
>JAZRTH010000580.1:0-4967 GCA_045651945.1 Thermoguttaceae bacterium | reverse complement strand
TTTCGAATTCCGCTTCCGTTGAAAACAACTCTTTGATTACAATGTCCGCCGATCAGAAACTCAACAATCTGACCGGGTTTGGATCAATCGATAACGGCGGCGCTGAGCTGACGCTTAACAACAGCGCCGCGACCGAATTCTCCGGCGTCGTTACCGGCGCGGGCTCTTTGGTTAAAACCGGAGCGGAAATGTTGACGCTTTCCGCGGCTCAAACGTATACCGGCAACACAACCGTTTCCGGCGGAACGCTTAAACTGACCGGCGACGGAACGCTGGCGTCTACAACGATCAACATCGGCGACGGAGGCAAGCTGCTCTATGACAACATGGTTCCTCGCCAAGTCGCTGATACGACAATTAATATTGGCGAAGGCGGCACGGTTGAATTCAACATGACATCCACCGGTCGTTACGTGGAAACGTCGCTTTCGTCAGGGGTAGGTATAACATTTACCGGCGACGGAACGTGGGTTAAATCCGGAACGGGAGATTTACACTGCGAATCCGGAAACGAATCTCCTGTTACATTTGCGCTGTCGTCCAAGGCAACAATGATTATCGAAAACGGATCGTTTACCAATGGCGGCTGGACTCAGCAGGACTGGACGAACAATTATTCAGAGATGATTATTAAGGGAACCGGCATTCTGGACCTCTGGAACGGCAACAAAATGCAAGTCGGCGGGTTAACTGGCGAAGCCGGCTCGAAGATGCTTGCTGGCTATACCGGATCAAATGGCATTACCATCGGCGCTGGCACAACGTCTGATCAGACGTTTACCTATAACGGCGTTATGGATTTCGCCAACGCGTCGACTGTTACAAAGATTGGCGATTCAACGCAGATTATTAACGGCGATATTAAAAACGCGACGATTCAAGCCAACGGAGGAACGCTCGTCCTGGGAGCACCGAATGAAACAATGAATGTCAAATCGACCTCGTCCATAACAACCAACGGCGGGAACGTTCGCGTTGACGGGAACGTTGTTTTCAACGACGGCGCGGCATACGTTACATGTTCTGGCGCCTGGACAGGAAACGGAAGTCTGACGATTAACAACGGCGGTTATATTCGCGTCAACGACTTAAACTTCACCAATGGCATTACATTGGACAACGGATTAATTCTCAATAACGACAACGATGCGTATCTTCGAGCCGACTTGACTGTTACCAACGACAACGACGTCAGCAGAGTTCAAGCAGGTTGGAGTAAAACGCTCACCTTAACCGGCGCGTTAAAGGGAGACGCTTCCTTGACGGTTGGCAACGATTCCGGCATTGTTCGCTTTATGGGCGACGCCAGTCAGTATAACGGCTCCATCATTGTTGTAGGCAATATGAGAGTCGGTACAGAAAATATCGGAACTGCTCAGGCGCCTGTTGACGGCTCTGCGTTTATTGGCTCCAATGACATTATCCTTAACGGCGCAACGGCGACAATCGGCATTCTCCAAAACAGCAACAACTACATTACTATTCCCAATAATTTAAATGTTGTTGGAGAAACGGGTCTGAAAGCTGGTTGGGAGAAGGACATGACCTTTACTGGCAAGATTACCGGTTCAGGAAAGATTAAAGCCAAGTCCGACTCTGGCTGGGTTATTATGGGAACGCAATCGCCAGACAACTCCTTTAGCGGCGTCGTTCAGACTGACTGGGCGAGTACGTCTTCCATGGGAAAAATGCGATTGGCGGCTCAACAGCCCTTTGGCTCCAACGCTGGAGCCGGGTACATTTACGGTCAGCTGGATATGAACGGCTATTCACAGATTTTCAAAGGTCTGTACAGCAACGTGGACGGATCTACTCAAAAGGGTGCGATTTTCAACAATACTGATAGTTTGTCAACGTTGACGTTGGATATTACTGGCTACGACGATACATATCAGGGCAAGATTAATGGCAACATCGAGCTTATTGTCAACTCTAACGGCGAAGGCAAACAGACGTTTGCCAATAACGGCAGTTCGTTTACCGGGAACGTTGTTATTAACGGCGGCACGGTTGCAACAACAAAGGCTCGCACTGGTACGACGTCGGCTTTGGGCGCTACAACTACTCCAGGCGGCAGAACGATTACCGTCAATCAAGGCGCGGAATTGGCGTTTGGAATGAACGACACGCTCGGCGGCTGCGATTCTTCAAACGTATACGTCGACAACAGCGTTCGCCTGATTGTCAACGGCGGAAAGATTTCCGGTACGAACAACAACTCGCTGTATAACGCGACGTTCCAAAATGGCGCTGAGTTATACGGCAATAACAATCAGGACACCTGGAGATCGTTCTGGCTCAAGGGAACGACGAACGTATCCTTTGCCGGCGACGGTTCAACCCCGGAAAAAGCGGTTAACTTCAACGGCGCAGATGGAGTCGTCTTTATTCCTGATAACGCGACGTTCAATGTAGACGACATTACCAAGAGTTCCGCTGCTGACCTCGTTGTCAACGTGACCCTTGGCAATAAGAGTACAAGCCTGATAACGACCGACTCTGTAACGAAAACCGGCGCTGGTACAATGAGACTGACCGCCGCTAACGCATACACCGGACCGACAACCGTCTCCGGCGGCGCGTTGACGTTAGCCAGTACAGGAAGCCTTGTCTCCGATGTAACAGTTGCCGCAGGAGCTTCGTTTATTGACGCTGCGCCAACGATTACGTCCAACGTTACCTTGAACGGCGGTTCGCTGGTTATCGGCGATACAACCGACTCGACCCAAATCGCCATTGGAAATCTGGTCGTTGACAACGGCTCGATTTTCTTCGATTTCAACGACAGCGCGGATGCCGCAGATTACGACCGCTTGACCGTCAATGCAGCGACGTTCACAACCGGCACGATCAGCGTTGCGTTTAACAACGGCAGTCAAACCGATTGGTGGGACAACAACACCGACAACGGCTACGTCCTTATCAATACAACGTCTTTGACCGCGAACCTGGACAACATCCAGCTTTTGGTCAACTCCGCGGTAACCGACGCCTGGTATCTCGATACGGTCGGCACGTCAATCGTCTTGAAGAATCAGAACGTTGTGCCGCCGGTAACGGATCTGTTTTATCGCGCCAACTCGCCGGAAGCTCTTGCTGAAGACAACTGGACGATCGACGGAACGAATAAACAGGGCATTAAGTTTACCGAAGGCGGCAGTAACATGGCAACCTACGCAGGCGAAGTTGAAATGAACGCGGCTGGAACCATAGACGTCAGCGTCAACAGAAATCTAGCTCTTACCGGCGTCGTTTCCGGTGAAGGCGACGTAACAAAATTGGGCGAAGGTACTCTGACCCTTTCCGGAAATAACACGTATACCGGCAAGACGACCGTTGAAGCTGGAACTCTCGCTCTGACCGGCGACGCTGTCAAGGCGAACAGCGCCATTGAAATCGCTGACGATGCAACTTTGGAATACAACGTTGCCGCTAACAATACCAAGCAGCTTGCCTTCTCAAACAACATAACCGTTGACGGAGGAAACGTTATCAAGACGGGCGCTGGCAAACTCAAGATCAAAGCGGACGGCGAACAGTTCAGTTCAGAAAACTTCACCGTCAATGCCGGCGAACTGGACTTCAAGGGGCAGTACAACGGCGATTTGATTGTCAAAAATGGCGCAACGCTTTCTCCCGGCAACTCGGTTGGAGATTTGACTGTCTACGGCAACGCTATAATCGAAACCGGCGGGACGGGCTTGTTTGAGTTTAGCGCTTATAACGAAGACCCGGCTCTTCAGCAATACGATACGCTTACCATCGCCGGCGACAAAGCGTTCGTCATTGAACCCAACTCGATTATCAGATTGTACTTTGAAAACAACGACGCTGACCTCTGGGCGGCGGAAGGAGCTACGTACAAGTTGGTTTCAGACGAAGGCTTTGACAGCGATGTTTTGCCGACGCTTGGGAATTATCAAGGCTGGTTTGATCTGATTGGCGGAACCGATGGTCTGTACTTGGTCGGCTTGGGCGCTCCGGAACCCGGCTCTGGCGTCCCGGAACTGTCGACCTGGGCGTTGCTGGCGCTCGGAGTAGCCGGGCTGCTGTATATACGTAAGCGAAATAAATGAAAGGCGGTAATGAAGCGACCAGCGGGAGCGGAATTACGCAGTTCGCCAACGGCGAACCGAAACGCCGAGAAGTATTTATAACAAATTGACGCAGCCGAAAACCATTTTGGATCGTGGATATTATCCGCCATCCGTGAGGGTTTTTGGCTGCGTTATTTTATGATTTACGCTTCTGGGCAACAGTTCGCCTGACGGCGAATGCGTAATTCCGTTCGCTTCGCGAACTCCATTACCGCCTTCCATTTTTGGACGTTTCGCCGCCGACGGCAAGCCGTCGCACTCCAAATCATTCCGGCAGGTAGCCGTATTTCTCCATGTACTGTTTCCAGACGGGGTGTTCGAGAATCCGTTGCTGGAGTTCAGTATCGATTTCGTACTTGTTCTTTTTGTGGCTCTTTTTGGCTTCGCAGTACGGGATAAGCTGTTCTCTGGCGGGTTTGAAATCGCCAAGTTCCAGCTGAGAGTACAGACGTTCCATTGTTTCAATCGGCGAGCCGGTGAGTTCTTTGAACGAAATGTTGACGAACTGGTTTTCCGGCAGGTTTGCGGAATCTTCCCAGAAGGACTCGTACATGAGGTCAAAGAGATGGAAGACGTATTCGTCCCAGTCTTTGACGGGATGTTGGAATCCGTTGTCAACTGACAGACGCTGCCAGAGGTTGACCGTCGACGGGAAAAGCGTCAGCGGGTCTCGATGAATATGGACGAACTTGGCGTCTGGATAAATCTCTCGCAGCAGGGCGATTCTGGCGGTGTGCGTAGGCGACTTGAGGACAAGGCGTTTTCCCTCGTACTTGTACGTCAGAGCCTGCATGAACCAGTGGAGCTTGTTTTTCCAGTTTGTTCGCGCCGCTTCGGAAACGGTTTTCAAAGTCAGGTATTCAACATCCT
>JAZRTH010000579.1:0-2700 GCA_045651945.1 Thermoguttaceae bacterium | reverse complement strand
AGGCGGCGTCAAGCCGCCGCAGTCCCCGACGCAAGCGTTCGTCGATTGTTTCTTTGCGTTCTCTGCGTTCTTTGCGGCTAAATTAAAAAACGACACGTCTCAGCTTCCCAAATACGCGGTAATCGCGTTGGCGATGCGGTGGTAAATCTGCGGGCGCTTTTCGTCGTCGCAGTTGAGGAGGGTAATGCGGAAGCCTTTCAAGTCGGTCGCGAAACCGGACAGCGGCGTAACGCAAATTCCCTCTGACCCGAGCAGGTAATAGACAAAACGTTTGTCCGGCGATTTCCCTTTCGCCAGCTGTTCGACGCAGGCGCGGATTTCCGGGTTCTCAATCGGCAGGGTCTGTTTGTCGTTGAGTACGCCGTCTTCAAAGACAACGGAGAAATAGAACGCGCCCTGCGTTCGGTTGACAATCACGCCGGGGACGTTTTCGAAAATATCGTAGACCTCGTTGGCGCGCTTTTCGAACATCTTGGCGCGGCGGCGAAGGTGAGCTGGATAGCGGGAATCGCCGACCACTTCCGGAATCGACATCTGCGGCAGCGTCGTCGAGCAGACTTCCAGCATCTTCGCGTTGAAAATGCTCTGGATGTATTCTTTGAAGTCAGGGTTTTTGTCCTGGTTGAGAACTTCAATCCAGCCGCAGCGAGAGCCGGGCCACGGGTACTCTTTGCTGATTCCCCGCAAAGCGATGGCGGGCACGTCCTGAACGATTTCGGAAATGTGCAGCGTCCGCGCTCCGTTATAGCAGATGTGCGAATAAATCTCGTCGACAATCATAAACAGCTTGTTGCGGCGGCAGATCTCGACGATGTCTTCCAGCGCTTCACGCTTGTAGACGACGCCGGTCGGGTTGTCCGGGTTGACCAGACCAATGCCGGCAATCGACTTGTTGTACTTGACCTGCATGCGGATATTCTCGATATCTGGCTGCCATTTGTTGTACGGATCCAGACGGAACTGAACGTTGTCGTATCCCATTCTCATGCTTTCGTTGGACGAATGGGTGGAGTAAATCGGGTTGGGAAGCAGGACTCTGGCGTTGCGATGAATGAGCTTGTAGACCTTGTCGACCGCGTCCGCCACACCGTTAAAGCAGAGGATGTCGTTGGCGGTCGTCTGCGCTCCGCCGCGCTTGTTGATTTGTTCCGAAAGAAATTCCCGAGTCTGGAGAAGTCCGCGGGTGGGGCAGTACGCCCAGGTTTTGCTGTTAAAGAGCAGATTCTGAACCTTCTCGACAATCCACGGCTCGATCGTTTCGCCCATCGCAACCGGGTCGCCGATGTTTTCCCATGTAATTTCAAGACCAAGCTGCTGGAGCTTGTTGGCGTCCTCAACAATTTGACGAATTTCGTATTCGAGGTATTTCGCGCCTTCGTGCAGAATCGGTAATCGCATGATAAATTCCTTACGTAGAATTCATTTGGGAAAAATGACGTTGACATCAACTCAGGCTAACCGCCTAATCGTTTATATACGGACTGTATACGGATACAAAAAAACCGCGTACTAAAACGCGGCGCATTGAATTGGTCAACAATCTAATTGACCCCGACGGGATTCGAACCCGTTTACCGGCCTTGAAAGGGCCGTGGCCTAACCGTTAGCCGACGGGGCCAAAGTTCAAAGAAGTTTAGGACTTTAACTTTGAACTGTTTCGTCGTTCGCGTTAAAGATGTGAGTATTAAACCACAAAACGCTGTTTTGTCAATGGGGCGGACGAAAAATTTTTCTATTTTTTTTGAAAGTGTTTAAATAATCGTCTCATACAATCGGAACGGACGCCGTCCGAGAGGCGCAATCGGTCTGTACAGGCGCACTTCCAGCGTCAATTCCTTTACAGACGTCTGGCGTCTATGCGGGAACGGACGCTCTATGGCTGCGTTCACGTCTTCTTTTTGATAACCTTTTTGGCGATCGGCTTCGTTTTCGGCTCAGACGATTCCGGTTTTGGAGGTTCCGATTCCATCTCAGCGCTGCCCGCTGCTGCAGACAGGTCGTCAGTCGTGTTCACGCTGAAAGCATGAACCGACGTCTGACGTTGAATGGCATCGTAGACTTCTTTTCGGTGAACTGTAACGTCGGACGGAGCATTGACTCCAAGGCGAACTTTGTCGCCGCGCACGTCAACCACGACAACAATAATATTATCGTTGATGACAATACTTTCGTTCTTTTTGCGGGATAATACTAACATTCCTTTTTCCCTCCCGAGGCTGGGATTCCAAGCTGCGCTTGCCAATATTAATACGGTAGGCGAGCGCCGCGAAAGGTCGAAAAAATCGTTTCTTCGACTCACTTTCGGTTTGTTACAGGATTTTTTGAAAAATTCTGGACTCAAACCATCTTAAAGTACTGTTTTTTTTATAGGTTTTGTGTAAAATCAGGATTGGGATTTTAAAACCGCCGACGCTCGAGCCGTCTGGAACGTATTTGCTTGCATTGCAAATACAAAAGACTTCTCGCGCCGGAGCGTCCATTTAAATATTTTTTTATGCTGGACGAACTAACAATAGAATACATTTTCAAACTTGACGCAAGTATTTTTAACAATTTGTCGATTTTATCCAAATTAAAATTCGCTCAGCCGTTAAAATCGATACAATCGTTATAATCGTTACTGTTTACCAAATAACAAATGATACTTTGTGATACGCACGCTCACCTGAACGACGTCTCGATAATTGGTTTGCTGGACGA
>JAZRTH010000578.1:0-3218 GCA_045651945.1 Thermoguttaceae bacterium | reverse complement strand
CCTTTGCCATTTTCAGCGAAGTTCACTTCGACGCCGATCAGATATTATCAGATTAATATGACAATGAAAGATTGTGGCTTGAAGGATGCGCCCTGACCCATTAACAGCAATTTCGATACGCTTTACAGGTTCCTGGGAACTCTCAAGGGCGTAAACGACACTATATATAAACGCTGCGGCTTTTCCCACGGACATTTTTGTTGGGACTCTCGACACGGAAGGCGATTTGATCTTTATCAAGGCGCAGCGTAGTTGATGGAAATTGGCGGAAAGACGTTTGAACAGAGCGATCTTCTGATTCTAAAAGGACTTGCGCCAGCCATCGCCCCAGACCAGCAACGTGTGTATTGCTGATTTGATTCGCTGCAGGCTTGTACATCATTTGCAAGAAAAAAGCATAATCGTCAAAATTGGCAATTTATTCGGATTTTTAGCGTTCGCTGCGCTTGATTGCGGGCTTTTTCGTCCGTAGCCGATACTAATATATTGGGAAACCAATAACCACAGACTCAATAATGAACAACGGATACAAAGATAACGATTTCCTGTTAGCGCGGATTTTTACGAGTTCGGCAATCTTGCCTGTTTTATTTGCGTTGCTAACATCGGCGCTTTCATCGGTCGTCAGCGCTCAAGACCCTCAGGATCCGCAGGAACCTCCTGTCGTTTATGAGAATCTTACTCAGTATCTGACACGCAATGAGGAGTATATTCCCGGAGGCGAGGTTGCCCACTGGGACAACGCTGATTATTGGTCTCAACATGTTATTCCTCCCGACACGTGCAATTCCATCTTTGTTGTTGGAAACGGCTTCCATTTACGCGCCCACAACGGAACTGGTTATACGCAACAGGTTTTTGGTACAAGCGATTCGACTAAACCCAATTTTCTTTATATCGGGTACGGAGTCGATTTGACAACCGGAACGGTCTATTTGAATACGTACGCTTTTGCGGCGCTTCATTTAAAAGGACAAAACTGGGTAAAAGACACAATTACCATTGATCAGCTTTATCTTGGCAATGGAGAAGTGTTTCAAGGCGCAGCTGGCTCAACCATGACTTTGGACGGCAATGTAACCATTGAAGGCAATGCTGCGTTTCGAGTTGTAGCAGAAGCTAATAACGGGGATGACGTTAAAGAAGATCGCGTTCTGATTATTAAAAGCCACATTCACGGTACGGGGACGCTTAATTTTGAAGCGGAAAAAACGCATGGTCTGCATACAACGGAAATCTATATCACGAGTGAAAACAACGATTTCAGCGGCAATGTTTGTATCGATTCCGGCACGCATGTTCATATAGACGACGAACATCAGGAACACTACTACTACGACTATCAAACGCATCTTTTCCTGGAGGGAGAAAATGCGTTGTACAACGCGTCCATGATTCTCAATGAAGGCATTGTTAAAATAACGGCAAACCAGACGTTTAAAAACTACTTTTCCGGGATTGACTCACATCAGGAAGGCGTTTTTAATGGGATTGGAACGCTTATTATCGATAACGGCAATAAGCCTGTAGCAGTAACGCTTACTTACGACGACGCAGAAACGCTCAATAAACCCCTTGGTTTAATTACAGCCAGTGCAAAGAGCGTCCTGACATTTGATTTGCCGGATGAAGACGAGACGAAGAAAGTTACCATGTCCACAGCTGACAACAATTATTCTAAAATTGAAAGTCAGGGGCAGCTTGTTAAAACGGGAGACGGAACGCTTCAAATTGTCGCTGCCGCCGAAGGGCTTATCGGGGCGGAAAGCTTTGTCATTTCCTCCGGACGCGTGGACATGCAGGGCTATTTCACCGGCGCGGTTCAACTTGGAGAGGAATTGCCATCTGGCGATTTTACACAGGGCGTTTTCTCCCCCGGCGACGTTATAGGCGCAACCGCCAACATTATCGGCGATTTTGACGTCAACGATGGCTCCACGCTGGTTTTCGAACAGAACGCTTCCGGCATGGATAAACTGGCTGCGACCAATTTTGACGTTTCCTCCGATTCCATTTTTGATTTGACGATGGGCAGCGAGATACCGGGAAAGTCGTATCCGATCCTCGTTCAAACATCTGGAGCGTTTTCAGGAACTTACGCCGAATCCTCGTTCTGGGATTCTCTATTGTCTTCCAGCAGCCAGGAGTTCTGGACGCTGTTTGTCAGCGGCAATACGGTTTATGCAAAGATTAAAGGCGAACCCGTTCCCCCTGTTCCTGGCGTTCCGGAACCGTCAACCTGGGCGATGATGGTTCTTGGCGTTGTCGCGCTATTCTTGCGTAAGAGAAAGTAAGCGTATTGTAAGTGTGACACTTTCGGAGTGCGAGAGCGAAGCTCTCGCTTTTATAAGCGAGCGTTAGCTCGCGTTTTCTTTAAGCGGGCAATGCGCTCGCAATTCAGCGTCTCTAACTCTTTCGGCGGTGAACTGCTTTTTTCGTCGTTCTCGTCGTTTACAAAAAAGCGGGAGCTATGCTCCCGCACTCCGATATATTTTTTCTCGATTCCTCTCTTTTCGGGGTTGTAATTAACTCGTGACCGGTTATAATTATATTCAGTATGATAAAAATATACGCGAATAATATAACCCAAACAGGAGGAATAACGATGAAACGTTTTATTACAGCGCTTGCCGCGATGGTTCTCGTTGGCGTTTGCGCGAGCGCCAACGCTGCGGGATTTATCCCGTTTGAAAAGCTGTCGCCCAAAGGGCAAAACGACCTGATTTACGACTGGTCGTTCCAGGCGGACTTCACGTTTGATGCGACGAAAGTCGCCAACGAAATCAAATGGGCGAAAGAGGCGGCTGAACGCATCGCCGATCTTGCTGAAGACCTCGATTTCTCTGCTCAAATCGCCAAGCTGGACGAATTGCAGAAGAAGCTCGACGCCGAGGGCGGGAAGGATTATAGAACGCTGTATTTGGAAGTTCGAAAAGTCAAGCGCGAGATCATGTTCGCTAACCCGCTGCTGGACTTCGATACCATATTGATGGTTCAAAACCCGTATCCGAAAGGAAAACCGGGCGACACGACCAACGAATGGGCGCACGAAGCCCGGCACCGCAACGGTTTTATGGCTTCCGACGGCGGGAAGCTGCTCCTTATCGGCTTGAACCCCCGCGACGTCAAACTGGGCGTCGTCCCGGATCTCAAAGGCGCGTTCTGGAAACCGGACTTGTCGTTTGACGGGAAAGAGATTCTCTTCTGTTACAAACCCG
>JAZRTH010000577.1:0-1625 GCA_045651945.1 Thermoguttaceae bacterium | reverse complement strand
AACGAGTTCAGACGTACATCGACTTCGACAAGGCGGGCTTCGATCAGGTCCCGACCGGCTCGAACTGGTCCAACGACGTCAACTTCGGCGGCACGGTCGAATTCTGCACAAAGAACATTTCGAAGGAACATCTGAAGGGCTTCCTCCAGACGCCATGGCACGCGACGACGGAAAATTTCCTCGAACATCACATGAAAGCGATCGCGCAGGTCAAAGCCGCGAAAGAAGCGCTGAAGTAACCGACGCGCTCGCGTTAAATCCATAATCTTTATCCCAGGAAACACACTATGAAAAAAGCTATTCTTCGTTCATACGCCCAACTGCTGGCGCAGAAGGGTCTGAACGTTCAGCCCGGTCAGGACGTTTTAATTACCGCAGAACTGGATCAACCGGAATTTGTTACAATGTGCGTTGAGGAATGTTACAAACTCGGCGCGCGAAGCGTTATTGTCGACTGGACGCATCAGCCGGCGACGAAGCTCCACTGCGATTACCGCTCTCTGGAAACGCAGTCCAAGCTGGAAGACTGGCAGCTGGCGCGCTGGCAGTGGCAGGTAGAAAACCGTCCCGCCAAGCTGTTTATCGAGTCGGACGACCCGGACGGGCTGGCGGGCGTCGACCAGGAAAAGCATTCCAAAGCCACCGCCGCCATTCGCGCTGCGATTAAACCGTATCGAAACCAGATGGACAACCATTATCAGTGGTGCATCGCGGCGGTTCCCGGCAAGGCGTGGGCGAAAAAGATGTTCCCCGCCCTCCCGGACGACGAAGCGGTTTTGCGCCTGTGGGACGCGATTCTCTCAACCGCGCGCGCTGCGGACGGGAACGGCGTCGAAAACTGGAACAAGCACAACGCCGATCTCGTCGAGAGGTACAATTACCTCAACTCGCTGGGAATCCGGTCGCTGCATTATTCGTCGTCCAACGGGACGAATTTTACCGTTGGGATGATTGAAAATGCGCTGTTCTCCGGCGGGAAAGAAACGACTATCGAAGGCATCGAGTTCAATCCGAACATCCCGTCGGAAGAGATTTTCATTTCTCCCAAAGCCGGCGAAGCGGAAGGGATTCTCTACGCCACCAAGCCGCTGTCGTGGAACGGCGCTCTGATTGAGAACTTCTGGGTTAAGTTCGCAGACGGGCATGTCGTTGACGTTGGAGCAAAAAAGAACGAAGAACTGCTCCGCAAGATGGTTGCCATGGACGAAGGCGCCTCCCGGCTGGGCGAAGTCGCGCTCGTGCCGTTCAATTCCCCGATTAACAACACCGGGCTGCTGTTCTACAATACGCTCTTCGACGAAAACGCCTGCTGTCACGTTGCGCTGGGATTCGGGTTCGGCAACTGCCTGAAGGGCTACGAAACCATGACCATCGAAGAAATGCACGCCGCTGGAATCAACGACTCGATTATTCACGTCGATTTCATGATCGGATCGCGCGACTTGAACATCGTCGCCACAACCGCCGACGGAAAAGGAGTCGAGATCTTCCGCGACGGCAATTGGGCTTGATGTAACGACTACCAAAATCGTTTTTTAATTTTTAGAACACAGAGTTCGCAGACTACTCGCAGAATACGCAGAAGGGCTTGGGAATGTGGCGACAACGCCAACTTCGTTGTCTAC
>JAZRTH010000576.1:0-4695 GCA_045651945.1 Thermoguttaceae bacterium | reverse complement strand
CCCACGGGTTTACACCCGTGGCTCGCCTGAATTATCGTTCCATTACTGTCTTTCTTTTTTTATGTGCATCATATTATCTTTTGCCCCTCTTTTTTTGACGAAATTTTCCGCCCCCTATTGCAAAGAAGTCTAATTGTTGTTAGAATTAAAGTATTATACAGAACTACGGCGCCGATATGTCAGAACCTTTCGTCAAATCAGAAGTCCCGTTTACGGAATCCCTTTCAGCGCAGCCGGCGGAAAAGCCGGCGAGAACCATTGCGCTTCGGGTTGCGTATGACGGAACGAATTACAGCGGCTGGCAGCGTCAGCCAAAATTGCGAACGGTTCAGGGATGTATTGAAGACGCAGTTGAGTCGCTGGTTTATCCGGACGGGACTCCCTTGGAGAAGCGTCCTCAGGAGCCGGATTGGCCGGTAATCGAGGTTCGGGGTTCCAGCCGCACAGACGCCGGCGTGCATGCGCTTGGTCAGGCAGCAGCGTTCCGAACGGATCGGGAAATTCCGCCCCGTTCGTGGGCTGGAGCGCTTAACAGCCGCCTGCCGGAGGATATCCGAATTCTGGAATCCTGGCAGGAGCGCGACGACTTCAATCCCATCGGCGACACAAAACGAAAGCGTTATCGATACGTCATTCACGACGCTCGCGACTTGCGGGGAGACTTGTTTCTCCGTTCCCATTCCTGGGGCGTTCGGCAGACGCTGAACGTTGACCTCATGCGGGACGCGGGTCAAAAACTCGTTGGAACTCACGATTTTTATGGGTTTGTCAATTCAGGCGGAAAGCGTGACGACACCGTTCGGACGATTCTCGATTTAACGGTTGAGTCCTGCGTTTGTCCTCGGACTGGCGTTGGACTGACGATTATCGAAGTCGAAGGAACCGGATTTCTGTATAACATGGTTCGGATTATTGCCGGGACGCTTGCGTTTATCGGCAGGGGGAAGATTCCTCCGGAAAGCATCGACCAGATGCTGGAACAGCGCAATCGCGCTTTGGGCGGCGTAACCGCTCCGCCACAGGGATTGTTTCTGGTTCAGATTTGGTACGATTAACATTTAACTACAAATTTATGAGGTTTGCAAATGAGACGTCTTTTATCTCTTGCGATGGTTATCGCGATGGTTGGAGTTGCCGCTGCGGCGGAAGAAGAATTTGTTGAACTGTTCAACGGGAAAAACCTGGACGGCTGGAAAGCCGGCGGAAATCCCGATTCCTTCACCGTGGAAGACGGCTTGATGAAAGTCAACGGCTCCTGCAGCCATCTGTTCTATGACGGCGAAGTCAACAACCATTGCTGGAAGAACTTCCACGCTCAGGTTGTCGTCATGACAAAGCCGAAAGCCAACAGCGGCATTTACATTCACACCAAGTTCCAGAAACAGGGCTGGCCCACCACCGGTTACGAATGTCAGGTCGCTAACACGCACGGAGATCCTCAGAAGACCGCCAGCATTTACAACGTCTGCAAAGTCAATCCCGCGCCGGCTGAAGACAACGAATGGTTCGTTTACGACATTATCGTTCAGGGTTCCCGCATCACCACGATGATCAACGGCAAGATTTGCGCCGACTGGACTGAACCCAAAGACATCGTTCCGCCGGAAGGCTGGGAAAATCGCCGACTCGGACAGGGCACGTTCGCCATTCAGGCGCACGACCCGGGCAGCGTTGTCTATATCAAGAGTTTCAAAGTCAAGCCGTTGGACGACTGATTGAATTAGTAATTAATGGAAGGCGGTAACGAAGCGACCATCGGGAGCGGAGTTACGCAGTTCGCCGAAGGCGAACCAAAATAGTAAACCTCGTCGTCAGGTTCGCCTGACGGCAAATGCGTAATTCCACCGACAAGGTCGGTTCCTGATTGGAAGCGGGGAACGCCGAAACCGGCTTTTTCGGAGGCAAAACCTCATCCACTTGCCCGTGCGGCTTCGCACCGCTTCGCTCATTCCATTACCGCCTTTCATCCACTTTCTACTCTCAACATCCCATTTATTCCATCGTTATGAGAACCAAATCGTCATTGAGAATCGGAGATCGTTCGCAGCGTTCGCTTTTTTCTTATCTGTTATCGCCGTTTGCGATATTGTTTGCTTTGTCGGTTCTGTTTGTTTATGCAGACGTCTCAGCTGTAAAATCCCGTCTCGCTCTGGCGGCGGAAGCTGAAGCGGAAACGACAACGCCGGATTCGGCAAAAGATGAATCTCCTAAAAAAGCGGAGGAGTCAAAGTCTGAACAGAAGCCTTCTCAGGAAGAACTTGACAAGCAGAAAGAAGAAAAGCGTCTGCGAGAAATCAACGACGAAAACTACGCTCTGTATCAGCTGTTGGTTGACACAATCGACCAGGTTGAAGCGAACTACGTTAAGCCGATCAGTAAAAAAGAGCTTATCGAAGCTGCTATTGGCGGCGTTTTGAACAAGCTGGATCCTTATTCAGATTATATTCCTACTGAAAACGTCGAAGATTTTCGCAGCGATTTGGAAAACCGCTTTGGAGGTCTTGGGATTCATACAACCAAACAGCACGATAAACTGGTAGTCGTGTCTCCTCTGGCGGATTCGCCGGCATACCGCGCCGGGATTCGTCCAGACGATGTAATTAAAGCCATCAACGGCGTTTCTACAAAAGACATGTCGTTGGACGACTCTTCAGACAAACTCAAGGGACCGGTTGGGTCGCGCGTAACGCTGACCGTCGAACGAAAGAAAAAGGGAACCTTTGACATCGTTCTTACCCGCGATTTAATCAACATTCCAACAATTAGCGGCTGCAGTCGAAACGCCGACGATTCCTGGAATTACTGGATTGACGTTCCAAATAAAATTGCTTACGTTCGCATTTCGTCTTTTTCTCAAAAGACAACGGACGAACTGGAGTCGGTTTTGAAAAAACTGGCTGATTCCAATTTGCGCGGTCTTATTCTTGATTTGCGATTTAATCCCGGCGGTTCGTTGGGCGCTGCAATAGAAGTTTGCGACATGTTTGTTGACGAAGGGACTATTGTCAGCGTCAAAGGTCGCGTTACAGACGAAAAAACATGGTTTGCCAGCAAGGGCAAAACGTTGACCCGCGTTCCGCTGGCGGTGCTGATTAATGGCTACAGCGCCTCGGCGTCCGAAGTTGTTTCCGCCTGTCTGCAGGACTCCAAAAGAGCCAAAATTGTTGGAGAACGCAGTTTCGGAAAAGGCTCGGTTCAAAACGTTATTGACATGGACGGCGGCGCCCTTAAACTGACGACAAGCGGCTATTTCCGTCCAAGCGGGCATAATATTCATCGTGAAGCCAATTTTACCGAAGAAGATGAATGGGGCGTAACGCCCGACAAAGGCATGGTCGTCAAGCTCAATGCGTATCAGAACGAACAGGTTTTGTGGCGATACCAATTCCTCGACATCCTGCTCAATCCGGAAAAAGATTCAGACGGCAATCCGATTGTCGCTCCGGTTCGGGCTGGCGAACCGAACAGAACGGTTCCCGTTATCGACGCTCAGATTTCCCGCGCCCTCCAGTGGATTACCTCGGGACGATAAGGCGAGCCGGGGTGCGTAAGCCCCCGGAAGAACCGCGCAGCGGTTCTTTAAAGCAATAGGCAATAGGCAAGAGGCAGTAGTTTAATCATACCTATTCCCTATTGCGTTTTGTTCGCCTAACGGCGAATGCGTAATTCCGTTCGCTTCGCTCACTTCATTACCGCCTTTCAACCACCTCTCATCTCAACTGCCTACCTACACCCATGACGCACAACACAGATTCTTATGATTTTCAGATTCCCAATTCAATTTCCTTTGGCTGGGGACGGCTTGCTGAAGTCGGTCAGCTGGCAAAGCCGTGGGGAAACAGAGCCGTTGTCGTCTGCGGGTCTAAAACGCTGAAAAAGAATGGAGTTCTGGACAGTTTGCTCAAATCGCTTGAGGAATCAAAGATTGCGGTTCCGCTGACGATTGACGTTCACGGGGAGCCGTCTGTAGAGCAGATTGACAAAGCAACCGAGGAAGTTGGTTCGATTCTCAATTCATCTAAAACGTCTGTAATTGCTATCGGCGGCGGATCGGCTATCGATACCGCAAAGGCGATTGCCGCCATGGCGGTCAACGCGAAAGGGAAGTCTGTTCGCGATTTTCTGGAAGGCGTTGGGACGGGAGCGACTATCAAGAAAGAACCCCTGCCGGTTATTGCCATTCCGACCACGGCGGGAACCGGAGCCGAGGCAACGAAAAACGCCGTCATTGCCGTTTCCGACCCGTTCGTGAAAAAAAGCTTGCGTCACAACAGCTTGATGCCCAAAGTCGCGCTGGTTGACCCGGAACTGACGACGTTCTGTTCTCCGTCAGTAACAGCGGCGGCGGGCATGGACGCTCTGACGCAGTTGATTGAAAGCTTTATTTCCCGCAAGGCGAAACCGATTCCCCAGGCGTTGGCAATTGAGGGCTTGGGGTTGATCTGGAACTCGCTGGAAGTTGCGTATAAAGACCCGCAAAACCGGGACGCGAGAGAAAAAGTCGCTCACGCCGCGCTGCTGTCCGGGATGTGTCTGGCGAACTCGGGCTTGGGCATGGCGCACGGCGTCGCCGCCGCGCTGGGCGCTCAAACGCACGTCGCTCACGGGACGGCTTGCGCCTGTTTGCTCCCGATTGCTCTGAAGGTTAACAAACAGGAATCAATGGCGGAACTGAGCGCGTTAGCCAACTTTCTG
>JAZRTH010000575.1:0-7020 GCA_045651945.1 Thermoguttaceae bacterium | reverse complement strand
TGAAGAATTCCAGCTGCAAGGAATGCCACGCTGACGAGAAGGGCAATATCACCCGATTTGAAAACGACTGGATTAACCTGGAACGTCCGGAATACAGCCGGGTCTTGCGCGCTCCGATGGCGCCAGTTAATTCGGAATTAGGAATTCGGAATTCGGAATTGACGCAAGCGACCAACGGGAGCGAATATAATACGTCTCGCGCGGGAGCGCGGACTGGGGGCGGCGCCTCGCCGCTTGGAATCGGCGCGTGTCGAAACGCGAAATTCGACCAACAGTTCCGTCGGCTGGGAATCATGTCCGGCGGACGGTATGAACACGCGGTTCATCCTCTGGACTGGTTCCCGACACAGACCTGGAAACCCGTCGCAGCAAGCAACCCGAATTCCGGCGCACCGGTTGTTTCAATTCAATCGACTGACGACCCCGTATATCGGCAGATTTTGGCGATTATCAAACGAGCGGCTCGACAGGCGTATGCCGCCCCGCGAATCGACATGCCCGGCGCATTTGAACTCAACGGCGGCGCAATCGCCGGACGTTCCCGACAGATTCTCCCGCAGCCGTTACCGGACGTTATGCCGAAAATCACTCTTACGCTGACCGCGTCTGGAAAACCGGAACTGTCCTGGGCGAACGACAAACGCGTTATCGGTCTGGTGGCGGAGATTCATCCATGTAACAGCCCCGATTTCTCCCTGACGGACGACACGCTTGTTGGAACGACGGAAATGAACCGATTTATCGACGCGAACTCCGGGGAAGGGAAATGGTTCTACTCCGTCCGGTTCGTCTGCGATCCGGCTCAGACGTGCGGCACGTGCCGCGTTTCCGGCGATACAATCAACGACCTCGCCGCGTTGACAGAAGGAATCGTCCCCGAGCGGAAATCCATTGAAAACCGCTGTCCGTTGTCGATGTTTCAGCCGAAGAAGTCCGTGCCGGTTTACGTTGGGTCGATCGACGTTCCCAAGCCCGCGCCGATAAAGCCGCAGACCGTCCGCCGTCTTCTCGACATACCAACCGTCGACTTGGCGTCACACAACGGCTGTCTGGTCATACCGTCGGAAGAAGACCTCAATTGTAATGGATTCCTGGCGATTTCAGCCGATATCAAGTTTACTCAACCGGGCGTCATGCCGGTTCCAGTCGGATACGGCGCTTGGCGGCGCAGCGGCTGGTTTATCCAGAAGTTTCAGGAGAAATGGCGATTCCATCTCTCTGGAACGGACTGCGATTCCGAAACCAAAGTCCCGCTCAACGAATGGCTTCACATGGACTTTATCGTCGAAAACGGTCAGATGAAAGTTCTGCAAAACGGACAGACGGTCGCGCAATCGCCCGTTTCCCAGCCGCTAAGAGACTGGTTCGGCAGCCTGTACCTGGGTCAGTATTCCGATACGCAAAAGCCGGAATACCAATTCCACGGCGAGATGAAAAACCTGCAGGTTTGGGGATACTAACGAGTTGCGAGTTGCGAGTTGCGAGAAATTGAAAGGCGCTAACGAAGCGAACGCAGTGAGCCTAGTAACGCTTTGTTCGAAGGGTGAAATACAGCATTGCGTAAGCCGAAAACGCCCTTTGGATGTAGCCCGGCCTCGGGCTACGGCTTGACGGCTTTGCCGTCAAGGAAATGCGGAAGCCTCCAAAATTCCTCTTTCGCAGAATTCTCACTCCGACCAGCTGGATCGCGGCTGTATCAGCCGCCAAAAAAATCTCACGCGGAGGCACGGAGACGCGGAGGAGTTCGCGTGCGTCTCGCACCCCGGAGCCTACTGCCTTTTTCCCCTTCAAATCCCCCATTTCCTCATATTTTTCACTTTTTTTCAAAAATTTTCCCATTTACCGCTTTTCGATTGCAAAATTGCGTGTATAATATTATTAATGTAAAAAAGCGATATTCCATTTTGCCCCGGGCGTACCGGCGCAAAAGACGATTCAATAACGTTTACCTGTTTTACCCAATAGAAGGAGTAAAATAATGCTCAATTCTAAAGACTGTTCATTTCTCCCCCCCCCCGCATTTTAACACATAGCGGATTTTCTTTTTTGGCATTTCTGATTGCCACGTTGTGCTTGTCGTCTTACGTTTCGGCTGAAAACATTTATCAGACGAAATCCATGGAAGCCGGAAAATACTGGGGCGATTCGGAATACTGGTCTGGCGCAATTCCCTCAACCTCAACAACTAACAACTATTTTGTCGGTCAAGGAGCGACTGGCAGTATTACTTTTCGCACTCTTGTTAAAAGTGATGGAAAACCAGCTGACAGCGATAAATTCCCTGATGGTAATACGCTTTGGTTTGGATATAATACGGACGGAACTTATAGTACCGTTCAAGCGGGAATGGCATTGAAGGCTTGGAACTTTACTATTAACGATTTACAATTGGGCAATTCGCTTATAAATCAGGCGATGACAACCGGAACCGCTAACATGCTTGGCGCTATGACTGTCAATGGAACGGTAACCTTTGGGTTCGCCGACGAAGCCGATCGTATAATTAACGTCCAAAGCGCGATTTCCGGCGCCGGTGAAATAACTCTCGTTGAGGGGTCTAATAACGAAAATCTCGTTATTTCCAGCGCCAACAACGCCTTTACCGGGACGCTGACCGTCAGTAAAAATTCTACTGTTAGACTCGATGGTAGTAACGCCTTGCAAAATGCGACAAGCGTATTTATTGATACGGGCGCAACGTTGTTTGTCAATGCCGCTCAAACTTTTCAAAATAACGTGATTACAGGAAGCGGAACGCTGCGAGTCAGCGTTGACAGCGATACGCTCACCAATGCTGTTTCTGACCAGTTTACCGGCATAATTAACATTCGAAACGGCAAACAGCTTACCTATTCCAAACCGCTGACGTCAAACTATAGTCTGGTAATTGCCAACGACTCGCAGTTTAGAATCTTCAATCAAACTCAGCAGACTCAACTTGAATGTGACATTAGACTTACGGGAGAAGGACGAGATATCCTTACTAACGTAAAGGCTGGGGCGCTGGTATTCCAAGGATTAACCGAAACATCAACGGTAAAAGGTAAAGTTACGCTTTTAGGCGACGCTTTGATTGGGGCGTATGCTTCAGTTAGCATGGCTTCATTTACAAACGAAATTGAAACCAATGGCTATACGCTGAAATTCCGACAGACGCGTCAGGCGGGGACAAATAACGTTGCAACATTTTCTATCGAATCCGATGTTCTGTCTTCCAGCGGTACAGGTACAATTCAGTTCGTTTCCGATCAATCGCCCAATGTTAACGATACGTTTTTATGTTTTGGAGACCCGTCTGCCGCAGAAGAAAGCGCGCCGACAAGTCAGAGCGTTAACGTGAATATGATTAACTATAACAAACACGAGATCGTCTTCCAGCCCGGCGAAAACAGAACCGTTACGGTTTCTGGAAATCTGGCAACCGACAGCGGCGGCAATTCAAAAGGATACATTAAAAACGGAGACGGAACGCTCGTTTTGACTGGCGGACTGACAACTCAGATGACCGTCAACGCAGGCGTTTTTGAACTTGCCGGCTCTGCGATTGAAAACGTTACTGGAAAAATTACAGTCGGCGATGGTGGAACGCTGGAATACAACGTAGCCAGCGGAGATGAAAAAACGGCTGCCTTTACGAACACGGCATACGTCCTCGGCAACGGCGATATTCTCAAAACCGGCGAAGGAAGATTAAAGATTAATACAGAAGGAGTTACGGGAGATTTGCATTTTACTGCAGATAATTTTGTCGTTGCTTCTGGTCGTCTGGACTTGCAAGGTTACATGTTAGGCAATATTGAAGTCGACGCGGATACAGTCTTTTCGCCCGGCAACTCTGTTGGCGAGGCTACGTTTGGCGGCGGATATATTCTCAAAGACGGCGCTACACTGTTAATCGAACAGGAAGGCGATCGTATTGATACGCTTACCGCCAGTTCGTTTACTATTGATTCCAACTCCATTATTGACATAGTCGCTGATTCCCTTCATCCGGGCGCGTCATACGATATTATTTTCCAAACGGATTCTGAAGGCAATCCGAAAATCTTTACAGAAGCTCAGGCAACCGATGATTTCTGGAACAATCTTCTGACGCCGGAAAGCGCCTATTATTGGAATCTGAGCGTTAGCGGAAACATTGTTAGAGCGTCCGTAGACGCCAACGCCGTTCCTGAACCGTCGACGTGGGCGCTGTTAGCGCTTGGCGCCGCGGGGCTGCTGTACTGGCGGAAACGAAAGTAATTTGGAGTGCGACGGCTTGCCGTCGCTTTCAATACCAGTACAATTGGGAAGCCAGAATAATAATATTCGTGCCAATAACGTACGATGAATATGTCTTAAATAAAACGAAGAAGATATATTATTGTTCTTACGTTGCTGGCACGAATTACTTTTTAGGAAATTCTTAACGTTTTTCATGGAAAAGCGACGGCAAGCCGTCGCACTCCAAAATTTCGGCTTCGCCAGATTGGTATTTCCCTTTATTTTATTCAATCCAAACCACAAAACTTTTCTGAACAATTTCATTCTCATCTTACATCGGAATCGTATTTCTGGTATAATAAAGGTAAATACATAAATACACTATTTGAGTTTTTCAGGAGATAATCACATGAATCAATTTACCCGTCGGGATTTTTTCAAGACGTCCGCTGTCGCCGCTGCCATGGCAACGGCGATTCCAGTTGTTACAACTTCTAAACCGGTTTGGGCGCAAGCCCCCAGCGACCGTCTTCGCCTGGGCTGCATCGGTCTGGGGCAAATGGGTCGGGGCGACGCCGGCGAATTCAATCGTCTGACCGATATTGTCGCTATTTGCGACGTCGACGAGCAATACGGCATCGCCAATGCTTTAAGAATGAACCTTGGAAAACGCGACGCCAAAGGCAAGGTTGTCAAGCCGGACGCCTACAAGGACTACCGCCGGATTCTCGAACGTAACGACATTGACGTTGTTTGTATTGCAACGCCTGACCACTGGCACGTCAAGATCGCTGTTGAAGCGCTCATGGCTGGCAAGCACGTATTCTGTCAGAAACCGCTGACGCTCACGCTGGAAGAAAACCAGATTATTCGCCGCGCCTGCGAGAAGTATCAAAAGACGTTCCAGATCGGCACGTGGCGGCGCTGTCAGAAAAATCAGTTTGTATTGGCGACTCTGCTGGTTCGCAAGGGATACCTCGGCGAAGTCAAAAAGATAACTTGCGACCTTCGCGGCTGTCCCACGTCCGGCGACATCCCCAAGAGGGACGTTCCCGCTTCTCTGGACTGGGAAATGTGGCAAGGTCCCGCGCCGCGTTACGATTTCCTGGCTGATATGAAAAGCTCTCGCAGCAATGGCGTTTTCGGCGACACACGCTGTCACAGAATGTTCCGTTACTGGTACGAGTATTCCGGCGGCAAGTTCACCGACTGGGGCGCTCATTATATCGACGCCGCGTTATGGGCGATTAACCTTCAAACGCAGGGAACCGGTCCCATTTCCATCGACGGAACGAACGCTCATCACCCGGTTGAATTCAAAGACGGTTATCCGACTGTTGACAACCGTTACAACGCCAGCGACAAGTTCGATATTACGTGCATGTTCGAAAACGGTCTGGAAATGCGCGTTGTGAGCGATTCGCCAGACGGCGACGGGATTCTCTTTGAAGGAACCAAAGGGCGCATTCACGTCAATCAGGGACGCTGCAAAGGCAAGCCGGTTGAGGAACTTCCGCCCAACGCCTTTACAGACGACGATTATCGAGAACTGTTCCACGGCAAACCGTTGGAAGGACATAAAGAGAACTTCATTCGCTGCATACGAGAGGGCGGCATGTGCATTTCAGACGTTGTTTCTCACGTCCAAGCCATGAACGCCTGTCACCTGTGCGCTATCGCCGCCCGTTTGAACAGAGTCGTCAAATGGGATCCGAAGACAGAGACGATTATCGGCGACGAGCAGGCTGCGTCGTTCTTCTCCCGTCAGGAAACCAAAGGATACGAAATTCCAAGAAACTTCTAAGAATTATGAAACGTCGATTCGGATTTACGCTGGTTGAGCTGCTGGTCGTCATATCGATTATTGGCGTTCTGGTCGGAATGTTGCTTCCTGCCGTTCAATCGGCGCAGGAAGCGGCTTGACGAATGCGCTGTACTAACAATCAAAAGCAGTGCGTTCTGGCTCTCCACAGTTTTAAGAACATCCATAAAGAATTCCCCTCCGGGCGTTGGATCATGTCCGGACAAGGACAACAAACTGACTCAAAAAGACCGGTACGGAGCCACTACTGAAAAATATCGCACTCCCATTTTGCAGATCGAGCGTCTTCGCTCAACGCCAGACGCCGTCGCAGGATTTATTTCCGCAGTTTTGATTTCAATGTCGATGTACTCATAAATGCGATTATACCAAAAAGAAAAGAAAATGAAAGGCGGCTGCGCCCGCCAACTGAAATTTCTCTTTCCGCTGTCTTGACAAGGGAATTTCGCGCCGGTATAATAAACTGTAAATGGATTATTTTAATTTGTTCATTTACCATACAAGGAGAGTAACTCATGAAGAGAATCTTAACGTCAATCGTTCTGGCGTTGGTCGTTACCTCTGGCGCGTTTGCGGAAGAAGCTAAACCGGAAACTAAACCGATTGTCAGTCAGGACGTTCTGTCCACGCCGGTTCTGCCGAAGGGAATTGTCAAGACAGCGGACGGCGTCGAGTGCGAAAATCGATTTATGATGCACGAATGGATGCTGACCCTTCTGGATAAAGCGGAAAAGCGCTGGATCGACACTTACGAAAAGACAAAGACGCCGGAACAGATCGCTCAGTACCAAAAAGACCGCAAAGACTTTTTCTTTAAGCAAATCGGCGCGTTCCCGGAACGCAATCCGCTCAATGCGGTTGTAACAGGAACGATTCAAAAAGATGGGTATACAATCGAAAAAGTCCGCTTTGAATCCCAGCCCAATTTCTGGGTTACAGCAACCCTGTATCTCCCGGACGAAACGAAATACCCCAAGCCGTGGCCCGGCGTTCTG
>JAZRTH010000574.1:0-2047 GCA_045651945.1 Thermoguttaceae bacterium | reverse complement strand
GAACAAAAGCGCCCTGACCGCAATTCGGTTCGAGAATCGCGTCAGGGTCGATAAATTGCCGCACAAGACGGCAGACGCGTTGAGCCAAATCCGGCGGCGTCTGCCAGTCCCCGCGTTCGACCTTGTCGGTCGTTTTTTTCATTCTTATTTAACCTTGAACTTGCATCCGTAAACCGCTTTTTCTCCGAGTTGTTCTTCAATGCGGAGAAGCTGGTTGTACTTGGCGATACGGTCAGTTCGGCTCATGGAACCGGTCTTGATCTGTCCGGAGTTGGTGGCAACGGCGATGTCCGCGATGGTCGCGTCTTCGGTTTCGCCCGAACGGTGCGAGGTAACGGAGGTGTATCCGGCGCGGTGAGCCATTTCGATGGCGTCGAGCGTTTCGGACAGCGAACCAATCTGGTTGACCTTGATCAAAATGGAGTTGGCGGCGCCGAGCTGAATGCCCTTTTCCAAGTACTTGACATTGGTAACGAACAGGTCGTCGCCAACGAGCTGGCATTTGCTGCCGATGGCGGCGGTCAGAGCTACCCAGCCGTCCCAGTCGTCTTCAGCCATACCGTCTTCGATGGAGTCGATCGGGTACTTTTCGACCAAGCCTTTGAGGTATTCAACCTGTTCGGCGGAAGTGCGTTTAGCGCCATTTTCTTCTTTCCAGGTGTAGTCGTAAAGACCTTCCTTGTAGAATTCGCTGGCAGCGCAGTCCAGAGCGATGGTAACGTCTTTGCCGGGTTCATATCCAGCCAACTTGATGGCTTCGATGATGCAGTTCAGAGCGTCTTCGATGGATTCCAGAGCCGGGGCGAAACCGCCTTCGTCGCCGACAGCCGTCGACAGACCGCGAGCCTTGAGAACCTTCTTCAGGTTGTGGAACGTTTCCGCTCCCATGCGGAGACCTTCTTTGAACGTGGGCGCTCCAACGGGACGAATCATGAATTCCTGGAACGCGATCGGGGCGTCAGAGTGCGCGCCGCCGTTGATGATGTTCATCATCGGGACGGGCAGCGTGTAGGTGTTCGTTCCGCCGATGTAGCGGTACAGCGGAAGACCGAACGACGCAGCAGCCGCTTTGGCGACAGCCAGAGAAACGCCGAGGATGGCGTTGGCGCCGAGCTTGGATTTGGTCGGGGTTCCGTCGAGGGCAATCATCAGCTTGTCGATGCCGCGCTGATCGCAAGCGCATTTGCCAATCAATTCGGGAGCAATGATTGTGTTGACGTTATCAACGGCTTTGGAAACGCCTTTGCCGAGGTAACGGCTCTTGTCGCCGTCGCGCAGTTCCAACGCTTCGTTAACGCCGGTAGAGGCGCCAGACGGAACAGCGGCGCGTCCCAGCGTACCGTCTTCCAGAACAACGTCAACTTCAACTGTAGGATTGCCGCGGGAATCGATGATTTCGCGAGCTGTAATCTTTTTAATCGCTCTGCTCATTATATCTCCTTAAGGTTATGAAATGAAAAAAGGGGTTATTGATATTATTATTAAAGATTATTATACCACAAATCAGGGAATAGGGAATAGGGAGTAGGGAATAGTTTTGGATGGGGGTGCGCGCTCAAATTTTGGGAGCGCGAAAATTAATGGAAGGCGGTAATGTAGCGACCAACGGGAGCGGTATTACGCACTTCGCCGAAGGCGAACCAAATCGCTGGACGGGTGAAATGCCCCATTGACGGAGTCTGTAATCTTCCTCTGGATAGCGCCCAAGACAGGCTCCATCCAGAGATGTTTTTCCGGCTTCGTCTCTTTGTTATGTACACTTCTCAACTTCTTACTCATTTATCTTTGTACGCCTATTGCATTTCAAAAATAAACATTTATAATAGAAATATATTCAACCACGTTTAATTGCAATCTTACGTTACCAGGAAAAGCCATGTTAAACTATATCAGTTCCGTAATAAGCTGTTTTACGACTCGCCGGGGCGACTATTCCAGCCGGACAAGCTGCAAGACGTTCTGGGGGTTCTCCCTCGTTCTGACGGGGTTGTACATTCTGTTATATGCACTCGCGTATAATTTAACGCGATACTACAGCGCGTTCTGG
>JAZRTH010000573.1:0-4096 GCA_045651945.1 Thermoguttaceae bacterium | reverse complement strand
TTCAGACGGATCCATCAGCGGCGTAAAAACGTTCTGGATAAGCCGAGTAACGATGAATACCGCTAAAAGTAGACAGAAGACAGCTGTTTTTTTTGAAACTGTAGGCATTCGGGAATAGGGAATTATCTTTGAGTAGCGCTTTGCGTAATTACTAATTACTAATTACTAATTAAACTCAGCCCGCTTCTCGCGTTTCATTTTTAACGTCTTGAACAGAACTTTGCCATGAATGTCCAACAGCGTCTTGACAATTAAGGTTCTTATCGATTCCGTGCAGTTCTTGAATGGTGAACAGAGGACGTCCTTTAACCTGGTTGTAAATACGACCGACGTACTCGCCGATAATGCCCAGTGAAACGAGCATCGTTCCGCCTAGTAGCATATTGAGCATCAGCAGCGACGTCCAGCCGGGAACGGCGCCGTCCAAAATAAAATGATTTATTAATGCCCAAATGCCGTATGGAAGTACAGACGCTGTAACAAAAAATCCAATGTACATAATCCATCGCAGCGGTTTGGTTGAGAAACTGACTATGCCGTCAATGGCTAACGCAATCATCTTTTGGAAAGACATCGGAACGCCGGTCTGACGGGCGTTGATTGAGCAGGGGACAGACGTTTGCTTGAATCCCATCCAACGAATCAAGGCGCGGTAAAAAGGCGTCTGTTCCGGCAGTCGGCAGAGAATATCGACCACGACCCGGTCCATGAGCCGGAAGTCGCACGCGCCGGGAATAATGGGGACGTCGGAAATCGCGTTCATTACTTTATAGAACGCTGCCGAGGTAAACTTCTTCAGCCAACCGGCTTTGTCGCCGTAACCGGTGCGAATTGTATTGACAACGTGATATCCTTCTTTCCATTTTTCGACCATGACGGGAATCAACTCTGGCGGATGCTGCAGGTCGGCGTCCATAACGACAACCGCTTTTCCGCTGGATGCTCTCAAACCGGCGGCGATGGCTAACTGGTTGCCGAAATTTCGAGAAAAAATTACGGCTTTGCAGCGAGGGTCTTTTTCATGAAGACAACGCATCAATTCCGCGGAATTGTCTGTACTGCCATCGTTGACGAAAATAATTTCCCACGACTCCGTAATCTTATTCAGAACGCTAGCGACCTCTGTATAAAACCGTTCAACGTTTCCTTCCTCGTTATGCGCGGGCGTAACGACTGAAATTAATGGCGCAGCGCTTGACGAATTAAAGCCGTCGTCAATTCGAATCGGAAGAATTTTTTCTGTTTCCAAACCGATAGTTTGAGTATAGTCTGACATCCGTGTCTCCTGAGTAAAAATCCCAGCTGCAAATCAACATTGCAAACGTCCCGGATTTTACTATCTTTCCAACTTTTATACAACCCCAAATTCCAACTTTTCCTGATTTACTGTTAATATATTATGAAAAAGAGGTTTTTTTTGCTCTTTTGCTCTTGAAAGAAATCAGATTTGCGTCATAATAGAATAAGGAGAAGCGGCCAGCGAAACGATTGGGCAAACCGCAGCGTCGATTACAAAAAGCGGTTGTCGTATTCAGTCTGTTTTCAAGGTCTTATGCCAACATTTAATATCTTCTCCCACCCTTGTATTTCAAACAAAAACAAATGAAACGTAATTTATTTATAATCCTGATTGCTGCGATAGGAATTGGCGCCTTTGCCTGGGCGCAGACTTCGACCGTTTCCAAAGAAAGACAACAGTACGATAATCTGCTTAAGCAGTGGAAGCCGAAGGTGGCTCAATTGGCTCAGCTGCGGTACAAGTATTTTGACGTCAAGCGAAAGCCCGGCGAAGACGAAATTGTCGTCGTTGAACAGACGCCGGAACGGCAAAAGCTCAAAGAGGAGTTTGACAAACAATTCAAAGATGCAGAAACGACGTATAAACAGCTTATTGCCACGGCGGTTTTAGCGTACGCCAAAGATCCGGAAAACAACCGGGATATTGAGCAGTTTTTATTTTATTCTTTGCAGTATTTCATGCAGCGGGATATGTACGAAGACGTTCTGAAAATGAGCGACATTCTGCTCAACAGCAATGTCAATAATCCGTACGTTATCCGCGTTGCTGCGTTTGCCGCCTTGTACACTCAGCAGTACGACATCGCCAAATCCTTCCTGGAAAAAATTCAAAAACTGGGAATTCTGGACGAGTTTCGGCTGGGGGAAAGCGATTTCAAATACCTTCAGGTTTTTGAAATGCTTTGGGAACAGGAAAAAGCGTATCGAGAGCAGGAAGAGCGCAAGGATTTGCCCAGCGTTGTTTTGTACACGACCAAGGGGGAAATCGAGATTTTGTTATATGAAGATCAAGCTCCCAATACCGTTGCCAACTTTATCTGGCTGGTAGAAAAAGGATTCTATAAAAATATCGACTTTGACGCTGTAATCAGCCAGGCGATAGCGCACGTTTCAGGAACGGAGCAGTTTAAGCGCGTTGACAACCTCACCTTGCAGCCGCTGGTCAGAGGGAACGGAACGCCGGGATATTGCATTCCAGACGAATTTCGCCCCTTTGACTTCCAGACGAAAAAGTTTCCTGACGACGCCCGATTCTTTTGGCGCGGCACGGTCGCGATGGATTTGATGCGGGATCAACCCAACACAGGCGGGTGCAAGTTCTTTATTTTGTTCAAGCCGGACATCAACTGCGTTAATAAAAACACTGTTTTTGGCAGAGTCGTTCGCGGCATGGACGTTGTTTGCCGTCTGCAAAGAAGAAATCCGTCATCGGTTATTTCCCTTTCCCAACTGCCCACGCCGGATAAAATTCTCGACGCGAAGGTTAAAAACAAGCGGAATCACGAGTATAAGCCGATGATCGTCCCGCTGGAAAAAACGGTTCCGCCGTATCCGAACATGCCGGTTTTGCCGGAAGAGGAAAAGAAGGACCCGAACGTCTTTGACATAATGGACTATAACCGCACTCATCTGCCATGACATTTGTTACGCCGTGGCTGATCTTAGGGTCGATCGCCATTGTCATTCCCGTTGCGATACATCTGTTTCTTCGGCGTCAGCCGCAAAAAATAGAGTTCCCGGCTCTGCGGTTTGTTCAGCAGGTTGAGCAAACCTCAAAGCGGTCGCTGCGATTGCGTCATTTGCTCTTGCTGCTGTGTCGAATTGGGTTGATAATCCTGCTGGCTTTGCTTTTGGCCAGACCGTCAATTACCCGCAGCGTTGGCGCGTCGTCGTCCGCTCCGACTGCGGCGGCGCTGCTGTTTGATACGTCCATGAGAATGAACTGCCAGCGCGATAACCAGTCGTTATTTGACTTCGCGCTCAAAGAAGGACAGTGGGTCTTGTCGCGTCTGCCGGGCGGAAGTCAGATTGCTATTATCGACTCGCAAACCAAAACGCCTGCTTTTGCTGTGGACAGATCGGCGGCGAAATATCAAATGGAACAGCTCAAGCCTGGTCCCGGATCGCTCGACTTTACCGGACAGATTATCAAAGCGGCGCAGGTTCTGGAATCGTCGTCTTTGGGCGTCAAAGAGCTGTATATCTTTACGGATATGTCACAATCCGCCTGGGATGCCGCGTCCGCTCCCGCTTTGGCGTCCAGCCTGAAAAAGGCAAACTCGCCGGCGGTTTACGTCATCGACGTTGGGTCGCAAAATCTGGTCAACGACAGCGTTTCGCCGCTGCGTCTGGAAAAGGAAGTTCTCGCCCCGGGAGATAAGCTAAGTATAAGCGTTGTGATTAAGCGAGGAGCAACGGAAGGCAAGAGGCAAGATGCAAGAGACAGTAGTAAAGATTCCTCTACTGCCTACAGCCTACTGCCTACAGCCTCACTCCCAGATCGCACCTTAGAACTGTATATTCTGGACGACTCCGGCAAACCCGTCAAGCGTGACGAAAAGATTCTTTCCAGCGAGCCGGAACAGATTGTCAGCTTTTCTATTTCGGGATTCGAGCCGGGCAAGTATGGGGGTTTTGTTAAACTTTCCGGCGCAGATGCGTTTGCGGAAGACGACTGCCGCTGGTTTTCGTTTGAACGCACCGGGGCGAAAAACGTCTTGCTGATTACGGCGGAAAATCAAAAATCGTCGTTCCTGACCGCCGCGCTGTCGCCCAAGTCGTGGCGGGAAGAAGGACG
>JAZRTH010000572.1:0-1742 GCA_045651945.1 Thermoguttaceae bacterium | reverse complement strand
GCCGGTCTGTTCCAACCGATTTTGCCATTGAGAGTCTGCGACGCTTAACGCCTCCTGCCAAATCGCCGACTGGTGAGCTATCATCTCTTTAACGGACTCGACCATGCTTTCCAACATGCGGCGCAGCGACGTCAGTTCGCCGTCCGGCGTGTTGGGAATGACCTCGAAGCGGCCTGCCAACTCGCGGCTGGCGATTTTATCGACGGTGGAAATCAAGTCGTTTTCCCGCCCTTCGACAACGTACTGAGTAAACATCAAAACCATCGACAGCGCCAACGCCAGCGCGGTCGTATCGAACGCGACGCTCAACCCGGCAAGCATATTTTTCAGCGAATCGCCGCCGTCAACGCTCACGCCCAATTCGCCCATCGCGACGGTAATCCCGATAACGGTGCCAAGGAAGCCCAAAATCGGAATCGCCCACACGATAATCCGGGACAGCGCGTAACTCTGATGCATCGCCGCCGAGTCCATGTCGGACAGGTACTTCAGCTCGTCTTCCAAACCCTCGGCAGAGCCGTTGCGGCTGACGTAGCTCAACGCAGAGCGGAACCGACCAATCAGGTACGAATTCTGTTTGGACGAGGACAGCGTGTCAAGCTGGTTGAGCATCGGCGTTGCTGCCAGGGGCGGAACCGGTTTGCTGACCGCGCCAAAAAGACCTTTCGACGTGAACCCGCGCTGACGCATGACGTCAAAGCCCTTGATTATCAACGCGGACAGTCCCACGAAAAACAGAATCGCTTCAAAGTACTCGACCGGGTGCCCGGCGAAATAGCGAACAATCAGCTCATTGTTTATCACGCCTTTGTGAAGCAGCGTGTAAAAAATTGCACATGTTGTACACCCCCACAGCAGAGGCGATTTCATCACGGAGGCGAAAAACTTTATCAATGCCATTTGGATTATTCCTTCTAACCGTTAAACTTTACGATTAAAACGCAATTCAGTCAAAAAAATTCAATAAAAACCCGGGAACGGACAAAAGTCCATTTAATTAAACGTCGATTTAATTAAAATAAAACTTTTTCAGGGAGATACCCAATCCCCTCATTCAAAATAAAGCCTCGTTCCCGGGGGGGAAGCAGTCCGATAAGCAGTTCTCATCGGACTGCGCTTTTTTACTATTAGCTCCTAGCTTCCAGCCACTAGTTTCTAGCTTATCTATCCAATTTCTAACGTTAACCGTTAAAAACTGAGAACCACAAACGCACAAGCTAACAACTAGCGGCTAACAGCTAGCGGCTTCTTTTTTTATTTGGACAGTACCGCGCCATGCACTTGGACGTCTCCCAAAAGTCAACGCTCTTGACCGGCAAGCCCATCTTCTGAGCCTGAGTATAAATCAGTCGGGCGAACTGCTCGGACGTTGGGTTGGAATCGACGCTCACGCAGTCTACGCCCGCCTTGACCAGAATCGGCAGCAGGGGGTCTGCGGAGTTGAGAATCGTTTTGTGATCCCAGTTCTCCTCAACCCAGCTTTCGATGGTGTGCTTCATCTGATGGAAATCGACGCTCAAGCCGGACTCGTCGAGCGACTCCTGCGCCAGCGTAACGCGAACGACGCCGTTGTGCCCATGCAGGTTGCCGCACTTGCCGTCGTAACGCCAAAGCCGGTGCGTATAACTAAACTCAAATTCTCTGGAAACCTCGTACATAATTGACTTGTCCGCTTATAACGGATTTAACGAATTTGTCATTTATAGCGATTTTTCACAACACTTTAACCGATTTCCCATGTT
>JAZRTH010000571.1:0-6269 GCA_045651945.1 Thermoguttaceae bacterium | reverse complement strand
CAGTCAAAAAAACTATTGAGAACCGTCACTCTCTGTAAACTAACCGAACAGGATGATTATTTATGATAACACGTTGTCCAGCGTTGGACGTCGAAGGGTTTCGACAATTTCCGGCATGATTCCGTACGCACAGGCCAGAATCTTAATCGGATGAACGCACGGCTTTGTGGATTTGTGCTCCATTGCAATTCGACAGCTGGAGCAGTCTGTAGTTGAGGCTTGAATGGTAGGTTTACGGAGTTGAGTTATAAGCGGCATTCCAATCCTGATGGAATTGTAATAGTTTTTAGACTGAAAACCGTATAGCCCAGCCATGCCGCAGCATCCCGCTTCTATGGTTTCAACCGTCAGACCGGGAATGAGCTTAAGCAGATTAACCGACGGATAGCCAATATCCAAAGCGCGCAGACGACATGGAGCGTGATAGGCAAGCGATGCATTGATCGGCTGAAGTCTCAATCTGAGTTTTCTGTCGAGATGAAGCTTCCACAGATACTGACTCAGATCGTAAATATTTTCAGAAACCAATCGGGATTCGGGGTCGTTGTCCAGCAGAGCAGGGTACTCATATTTTATGCAGTACGTATCCGCCGGTTCAACGCAGACAATGTCACAGGAGTCGCGAATAGCGTCTGCCATAATGTTGACGTTGTGCCGCGCCAGAGCGGCGGCTTTGTCTCTCATCCCCATTGTCAACGCAGAAAGCCCAGACGGTTTTTGTTCGACGCTGCAGACGACGTCAATGCCGTTGTATTGAAGAACCTTCATGACGGCTTCTGCCAAAGCGGTGTCGTGGTAGTTTGCAAAAGCCGAAACGAAGAAGAATACGCGTTTGGAATCTGAATCAGGCGAGTAGTCCTTGTATTTTATATCAAACTGGGAATATTCGTCCAAAAAGGAACGTGACGGAATGGGCGGCGCTTTTCTGCCGGATGCAATTCCCAGCGTCTTTTCCAGAATCAGTCTGCCAAGACGAGATTTGAGCATGGCAGAGGCAAGCGGACGAAATGCGATTGCCAGTCGGCTGAGTTTGTCAAACTGGGCAATAAGCCTGTCGGAAAAACCAAGCCCCATGGCGGAAACGTACGCGCTGCGAGCCTGAAGAACCATTTGCGGAACCGGGGCGTGACGCGAACATTCATACTGACACGATCGACAGTTTAAGCAGCTGTCAAGAATCTCCTTGACTTCGTCAGAAAGAATTTCGGTTAAATCAAGTTGACGAAGCGTTAATGCGCGAATCAGGTTCGCCTTTCCTCGAGGGGATGCCGGCTCTCGAAGCTGCTGACGAAACAGCGGACAGGCGCGATGTTTGGAGTCCAGATTGCGACAGGAACCGCAATTGACGCAGGTAAAGCTGTCTTTGAGCGCCAAATCCTGACGCCAGTCCATTTGAAGAACCGTTAAATCCTCAAGCTTTTCCGGTTCAGAGTTCGTTATCTGAACAGATGTAACAGATTTTGAGGCGTTTTGATTTTCCGAATTGTCTTCAGGACGCTCTGATTTGTCTGACTTGTCCGCCTCGTTAGATGGTTTGGCTCCGTATGCGGGTTTAGCGGGTTCTTTTCTAACCTTCAGAATTTCTTCTGTTGATTTTAGCAAATCAAGACGTAAATTGAGTTGTGGCTCCGTTGCGTCCGGCGCGATAATCTTTCCTGGTTGAAAAAGAAAATCAGGGTCAAAAGCAAGTTTGATGTCTCGATAAACTTCGTAATATTCAGAGCTTTGTTGTCTGAGATAGTACTGCCGGCTTATTCCGCTGCCGTGTTCCCGACCGAGATATCCGCCGTATTTCCAGGCCAGTTCGTAATATTTTGTTGCAAAAGAAAGCAGCTTTTCCCGATCAGACGGCTCGTGAAGATTCAAAAGCGGATGAAGACACATCTGCCCCTGCGGAACGTGACAATATATTGACGAGCTGACGCCTTTCGATTGCATCAGAACAAGAAGTTCAGCCAGGAATTCCTCAAGCCGATGAGGATCGACCGTAACGTCGTCAACATAGGAAACCGGTTCGACAAGCCGGGTTTCATTTGGAGTTGGCTGAATAATGTTGCGAATCCGGTTGTAAATTTCCAACTCGTGTTCGTCATAGGAATAACATTCAGCAAACGCGAAACTGTTGTCCAGACATAACCGCTCGTTCAGGGTTCGAAGCCGCGTATGAATGTCAACTTTTGAATCAGCGGAGCAGAAAATCAACAACGCCGCTTCCGCTTCCGGCGGAATAAGCAAATCAATTCTGGCGTCCGTTTCAGCAACCAGGTGCAAATGACGTCTGTCCATCAAATCGCAGGAATCGATATTCAGATGAATGGCTTCCTTTGCCGCTTTGGCGGCATTGCGAATTGAATCGGAAAAGAACAAAATTGCCGTTTTGTACTCTGGAACTGGTTGAAGACTCAGTTCCAACTCTGTAAACGCCGCCAAGGTTCCTTCTGAACCGGCAAGCAGCTGCAAGTAATTGATGTTTCCGTTTCGTAACGCCGTCAGATTGTACCCGGCGTGATGGATAGAGCTTTTTTCCGGAGTGGCGTCTATAAGAGCCGCATGCTTTTCATAAACCTTTTTCAATCGTTGGGTCAATTCAAACAACGGAGAGCCAGTTGGCGCGTTTTGAGCGCAGTCTTTACTGAAATAAACAAGATTTCCGTCGGCTAAAACGGCTTTAATGCCGACTAAACGTCTCGATGGCGCTCCGTATTTCAGCCAACTTCCGCCTGCGGAATTGACTCCCACCTGTCCGCCGATTGTTGACGCCAGAGCGTTGCCGCCGTCTGAACCAAAAGTTAAACCGAATGGACGAAGTCCATCGTTAAGCCGTTCCAGAACAACCCCCGGCTGAACGCGAACAATATTCTCCTGAATTCCAATAACGCGGCGCATGAATCGGGAGAAATCCAGAATAAGCCCTTTTCCAAGAGACTCGCCTGCAAGAAAACTGCCTGCTCCGCGGGGATGAACGCTCAATTCGTTTTCTTTGGCGTAGTTGATTACCTGAACGACGTCTCGCCAATGACGGGGACAAACAACCCCTAACGGACGCAATTGATGAATGCTTCCGTCGGTTGAATACAACAGCGTTGTCGAATTGTCGCAGTCTACAGTTCCTTCGATAACGCCGCGCAAGTCATCCTGAATTCGTTCTCGCTGGCTATCCATATTTTACTATTATTAATTTATATTTATACGTATCGGATATTGTATACGAAAAGTCAAGATAAGGCAAGGGGGGAGAGGGAGAATAGTCAGGAGTTGGGATGAGGAGTTGAATGAAATAGCAATTATCAATTATTCATCCATAATTGACGCAACCCGGCGCCCGAAAGGGGGACGGGGGTTCGCCTTACGATTGTCTAACTAAAAAAGCCGTTCCTGTAATCAGAAACGGCTTAAGCCCTCTTAGGGATGCGGATAAAAAGTTGGGACGTCAAATCAGACGTTTTTGAAAACGGTTGTAACTGCGTCTGACATGGGAAGAACGTATTCAACAGACGCGAATCCGCTGTCAGTTTGTTTTGCTTTGACGTTAAATTTGTAATCTGCCAATCGAATGAGTACGAGAACGATGCCTGTAATCAAAATGAGAAGCGAAATAAGCAGAATGACGTTATAACGATTCATTACTGGCGGGAAGTACACTTCCTCGCGTTCTTCCTCGACCGGCTCTTCAGAATAGTCGCCTTCGGAATATCCGTCAACGCCTTCCAGAGGCGCGTATGCGTCTGCTGGATATTCGCTGGAATCCGCGTCTGCGGGATACTCGCTGGAATCAGCGTCTGGATATTCGCCGGAATCGGCGTAATCTCCAGCGTCTACGTACTCGTTGGTGTCTGTGAATTCGCCTGATTCTGTATAGGCGTCTCCGGTCGATTCTTCTGTATAGCCAGAATTATCCGCTGTTTCATTGTCGAGCGGAATTCCAGCGTCTGCATTGGAAAAGTCGTCGAATTCGTTATTCAGTTCGTCGTAATTCGAATCGGATGTTGACATGGGTAAAATTTGGTTAAGGTTTATGCGTGGAAAACGGATCGGGAAAGCTGACAGAGTCTGTCTGCCCAAACCTATGGACGTATTACGTCCTTCTTTTAATTCTCCATTCTCATATATAATAATTCATTTTTTCTAAAACGCAAGAAAAAATTTCGTTCTTTTGGGAAATTTTCTTTAGAAAGTCAGAAAAAGCGCTTGTCAGAACCGTTTTTATCGTTATATTTAGAAATCTATAGTTAGCAGTGAGCGTCAAGATTGCCCTTTTGACGCAAAATTCGCAACTTGAAACTTTCCATTTCCTGATTTTTCAACTAACAATTATGCAAGAACGACTCAACCTGGCTATTTCCGCCGCGAAAGAGGCTGCTAAAATTACGCAATCGTATTTTATGTCCCGAGATTTGCGGGTCGATATGAAATCCGATCGGACGCCGGTAACGGAGGCTGATAAAAATACCGAAAAAGCGCTGCGCGAGATTATCCAAAAAGCGTTTCCCAACGACGGCATCCTGGGCGAGGAATGGGACGAAAAGCCTGGAACTACCGGGTATCGCTGGATTCTCGATCCAATCGACGGCACGAAGTCGTTCATTCACGGCGTCCCGCTGTACGGAACGTTAATCGCTGTTGAATTTCAGGGCGAAAGCGTAATCGGCGTCATTTCCATTCCCGCCACCGGAGAAATGGTTTACGCCGCCAAGGGGAGCGGCTGCTGGTATACGAAAAACGGATCCGAACCGGTTCAAACTCGCGTTTCCCAGCTGGCAGAACCCGCCGAAGGGCTGTTTTTGACGAGCGAAGTTCTCACCTTTGACGAAATCAATCGACGCGACATCTACGAGAAGCTGGAAAAGACGTTTTATCTGACCAGAACCTGGGGAGACTGCTATGGATACATGCTTGTCGCTACCGGACGGGCGGAATGTATTGTCGATCCGGTTTTGAGCATTTGGGACGCTGCCGCGCTGCTGCCTGTCATTGTCGAGGCAGGCGGGAAATTTTCAGATTTCCGCGGCGAAACCACTCATACTTCGGAACAGGCGATCGCAACCAACGGTTTGATTCACGACAAAGTTTTAGAAATTATAAACTCGACGTCAGACTCGGATGCCAGTTGTTAAAATAGTCTGGGTTAGCTCCACTTTTTGTAAAAAAACAACGTAGTTAATACAAACAAAATATACAAATTAAAATGAATAAATTGTAGAATAAATTCAGTTTTAAGCCGTCAAATTCTTCATAATTGATAGTTTAGACTATTTTTTTAACAATTTTGTAATAAAAATACATTTGCCCCCGTTGTTATTTTAATAATATAGTATATAACATTTGACAAGTTTTATAAGAACGCATAGTTCTTGATGAATAATTAATTCAGGATTCAGGATTGATAAATAATAATCTTTTCCAAAAATCCTATAGAAAACAATTAGCAGGAGAACCACGATGGCTGGCGCTAAATCCAAGACGTCCGTGAAATCCACCGCAAGCAAAAAGGCGGCAAAACCCACAACCGTCAAATCCTCGAAGGGAACGAAGACAACTGCAAAAGCAGCTGCAGCCAAGCCTGCGGCTGAAAAGAAAACGGCTGTCAAAAAAACAACAAAGTCAGCTCCCGTTGCAGCCAAACCGAAATCTACAGTCGCTAAATCGGCTGTAAAGACAGCGTCTAAACCCAAAACCGCGTCTGAGGTAAAGTCTAAAGCCGCTCCTGCGTCAAAAACCAAAACTGCGCCATCAGCAAAAACAACAAAAAAGTCTGATACAGCTAAAAATGCGGCGGCTAAAACTGCTAATTCAACCAGGATAACAAAACCTGTTCAGGCTGAAACAACAGTCAAAACGACAAAAAAAGCCGCTCCTGCAAAAACGACTTCAACCAAACCGTCTGCAGTTAAAAAGAACCTTTCTGAAACTGTCAGCAAACAATCCCCTGACGTCAAAACGGCGGTTAACAAACCGGAAACGCCTGTTACTGAACCGGAACAGGTTTCCAAGCCGAAGGCAAAACGAGCCACAAAATTCATGACCAAAGCAAACGCTGTAATTATTGCACAGCTTCGTCAACAGCTTTTGCAGCGTCGAAATGAAATTCTCAGTTTTTATTGGGGAGACCTCGGCTCTGCAAACGTCAGTTCTCAGGCGTCCGGCGACACGGCAGACGCGGCAACGGATTCCGTTCATTCCGAAATGCGTTCACAACTGGCAGAAAAAGAATCGCAGGAACTGACAGACATCAATAACGCTCTTCATAAAATGGAAACCGGCGAATACGG
>JAZRTH010000570.1:0-3050 GCA_045651945.1 Thermoguttaceae bacterium | reverse complement strand
AGACAAACGATTCCTCGAACTTGCCCTGACTGCTCAATTCAACCGCCTTGTCGGCAATCATATCCTCAAAGAAACGGAACTTTTCAATCGCCAGCCAAACGAGCGAGTACGGCGTTTCCGGTTCAACAGTCAGTTTGATCGGCAGCGGGTTTTTACGAATCCGGTCTTCTTTCGCCGGGGTCGTTCTGAACGGCAACGGCTGTACTTTGAGAACGGCGTGTTCAAACCGGTCGATTAACGTGATTTCGTCAAACGGTTCCTGCTGATACAGCGGCAGCGGCTTGGCGTCTTCTTCCTCTGCGGAATCGGAAAGCAGCTCGACTGCCGGCGCAGCGCCGTCTGAGGGGGCTGGCTGCCCCGGAGCGTTCGGCTTGGGCTGATTGCCTTCCAGAGGCGGCGCGCCGGGAATGACGAATCCCTGCGATTGCAGAAAGCGAACGAAATACATGCGCTTTTCTTCCGGCGTGTTTCCCGGCAAGGCGGACAGTTCCGTAATCGAATTGGGATCGACCGTCATAATCATTTTCGCCAGCTGCTCTTTTTGCTGCTGGGACAACGACTCAAACATCTGTTTGAGCGTCGGGTCAAGAGTATAGACCGTTTGATTGGGATTGTTTGCCGCCGGATTGTTTGTTGCCGGATTGTTTGTTGCCGGATTGTTTGCCGCCGCTTCTTTTTGCTGAACCTCTTTAACGCGCTGCTTCATCATCTCGATTTGAGACGGCTTTTTGGTTTGAGCGTACGCTCGTTCCCCCGCCGCTGTTACAAGACAGCACGTCAGAGCAAACAACAGGTATAAAGTTAATCGTTTCATTTATGATTCACGAATAATTATTCGGTTACGAATTTAATCTCAAAAATCTCGCCGCTGCGCGACGCGCCAAACCATTTGTCGCCGACCTTGCAGGGAGGAACGGAAACGGGAGCCGTCGGCGTCGCCCGGCTTACGATTTCGCCGGATTCCAGATTGACCAGAGCCGCCGAGCCGTCTGCCGCGCACAGCAAAGCCGTTTCGCCGTCGAAGCCCGGTTCAACCTGAACCGTTCCGATGGAATCGAGCGCCCAAAGGGCTTTTCCAGTCGAATCGAGAGCTGTTACAGTCCCGGTTTTTGACGCCGCCAAGACGACGGTTCCGTTAGACCACAATCCGGACAGCTGAGCGGAATCGACGTCTGCCGCGTCCTCCGCCTTGGCGTTTTCCAGAGTCGATTTATTCAGCACGTTCAATCCGCCGTTGTCTGTTACAAACAGAACGTTGTCCTGGCAAACGGCGATATCCGAGCAAACCGGGGAATCCAGTTCTGCCGCCGCGTTTTGCGACAGAGCCGCTTTAAGAGCGGTATCCGTCTGTTTCAGTTCAATAGCGTAAATTTTCGCGCCGGCGCTGGCAACCATTTTGATTTTATCAAACGGTTTCGATACGACCCAGTCGCTCTGTTCGCCAGCGTTCATCTCGATAACAAACGGTTCTGCTTTGACGTTGCCGTTAATTGGGCTGACGACTGCAATCTGACCGTTTTCAAACGGAATAACAAGGAAATTACCGATAATCTGCATGTTGCCGGCAATGCGCTGTTTGAACATTGCAGCTCTGCCAAATCGGAGCGGATGGTTGAGCCGTTTGGCTTCTTCCGGATTGAGAACCAGCAGTTCTTTCATGCTCTTTCTGCCAACGCAGACGACAACGCCATTGGGGAACCGCACCGCCTGAGGAATTCCGCCCAGAATGTCGCCGGGCTGAACCGCGCAAACCGGCTCGGTCAAAATCGTTCCTTTTTCCGCGTCTTCGGCAGTACAGGTAAACAACCCACCGTGTTCAGTTAGAACTTCAAACTTGCCGTCGACAACGTTGAGCGCGCCGACAACCTGATCGTTGAGCAGCGTCTGCCAGCACATCGCGCCATCGCGTTCCAGATGAGAAGAAACGAGAACCGGCTGAAGGTCTCGAACGTGGAAAATCGTCTTGCCAATCACAACCGGCGGGACGGTCGACACGCACGGCGCGTTTTTCGTCCAGCCCGCCTTGAGTCGCCCGGTTGACGACAGGATATCGAACATGGTGAGCATGTTGTCGACCTTGTACGCCTTGGCGCTGGTCAGAGCGCAGAAGGACGTCAGGTTTTCGTCCGGCTCCTGGTCGGGCGCGTATTGAGCGATGAGCTTAAAGGGCGTTTCCGCCGCCTGAAGCTCGTAGATGTTCATAATGCCGCGGTGCGAGCAAAGCAGCGCCCGGCGTTCGCGAATCAGCGGAGCCGCGTTGACGTGTCCTTTCATCCTGTCGGTCTGAACCGGGTCTTGAACGTACGCGCCTTCCGCGTTCGGCAAGACGGAGAAGAAACGAACTTCGCTGTAGTTGGCGTCTACGTTGACGGGAACGATGAGATAATCGCCAATCAGTTCCGGCGGAGCGATTACGTCCCCGCGGGAATGTCCGAGGTAAATCGTCCGGACGCATTTCTTGTCCGCCGTCGAAATGACGAACAGGTTTGTATGCTCGCCAGGCTGATAGAGCGTTCCGGTTTTGGAATCGTAACAGGCGCCGACGGTAATATTTTGCGGCAATTGATAGTAGCCAATCTGTTTGCCGGAGACGATGTCCAAAACATGAATGCGCCCGTTTTTCTGGGAAACGAAAATGTTGTTTTGCGTTACCAGCGGGAACGCCGACCCGGCAGCGCCGACTTCGTCCAGATTAAACGACCATTTCAGCGAGCCGTCTTTGCTGCTGCGGCGCTCAATGGAATTGTTTTTGCCCAGCATGATAAAGTCGGAACCGGATGCGGTGGACACGTACGTCGGCGGGAAAGACACGGCTGTGAAGTTGACGTCTGACCCCATCGGGCACGTCCATTTGATTTGACCGTCTTTGGCGCTTACGCCGTACAAATCGCGGCCGGGAACGAGCAGAATCTGGTCTGCAACGCCGGAGACCTCGTTTTCCTTTACAGACTGCGCCAGCAGTACGCTTGGCGTTTGAGCGGTCGATTCGGTTGTAACAGCGGGGTCGTCTTTTTCCACAAAGGCGACAGACTGACTTTCGATCGCGGAAA
>JAZRTH010000569.1:0-4992 GCA_045651945.1 Thermoguttaceae bacterium | reverse complement strand
CAAGTGGAATCCGGAACTGGAATCCCAGATGATCGAAAGCGCATCGGCGTTTCGTCCGGCGGTTGAAGGGGTGAACCAGGTCTACAAACAGGCGGAAGAGGTTTTGTCGCTGCCGGATATCAAAGACGCATCCGCCAAGATCACGCTGGCGTCACAGATTTTGGAGTTCCTCCAGGACTCCGGCCCGTTGCCGTCCAACCTGCTTTCCGAGGCGTTTGGGAAATTCATGCCGCTGGTTGACATGTTTGTCGAACAGGCGAAACAGTACAAAGACGCTATCGAAGCTCTCAAGCTGTTTGACCTCAATCGGGTTCTCAATCTCCGCGTCGTTCAGCTTAACGACCATATTGCATACGCTAAAAAATCGTTCTTTATGTTCCGGTTCATGAAGAAACGGAGCGTTGTTAAAGAATACGCCAGCCTCGTTCCGCCGACTAACGGCAAGCTGACGTTTGATATGCTGGAAGCGGCTGCGCCGAAAATCGCCGCGCTGCAGGAATCGTACAAACTCCTTTCGGAACACGGGGACGAAATCCTTGCCGCGGTCGGCGACTGGAACGGCGAATCCGCCAATCTGGAAGAATTGCTTCCGTCCGTTCAGCGCGGAAAAGCCCTTCGAGAGATTTTGTCCGTTGACTGCTTGACTGCGACAGACCGTAAGCGTCTGTTCGATTTCGTTTGCGAGCAGACCGCCAATCCCAACTCGAATTTCGCCGCTCTGAACGCAGAATTCCAGGCAGCGGTTAAAGAGTACCGCATGGCGATGGAAACGTTCAACCAGTCCGTTCCCACTCGCACGATGACGCCCATTGAAGCGATGGCGCTCATTGACGCTCTGCCGCAAGCGGGTCGTTCGCTGCGCCAGTTCTCGTTCTGGACAGACGTCCGCAACGACGCCAGAAGAATGCATTTGGGACCGCTGGCGAAAGCGATTGAACAAGGCAAAATCGATATTACCAAGCAGTCTGCGGCGGAAGCCATGGAAGCGTCCTACCGATGGCAGCTGATTTACAAAGAGCTGGAATTCAACGACGCGTTGAACCGCTTTGACGGCGTAAGCCAAAACCGCTGCGTTGAGCGATTCTGCTCGCTGGACGACAGTTTCTCGAAGCTGTCGATTCGTAAAATTCTTCTTGCTCTTTCGACGGAAGCCACCCGCGCCGTTTCGGAATCGACCACAACAGGTTCCGCTCTCCGAACGGAAGGCGACCTGCTGCGCCGGGAAATGAACAAGAAGATGCGCTTCCTGCCGATTCGTTCTCTGCTGGAACGCGCCCCGAATTTAACGCGTCGGCTCAAGCCGTGTTTTCTCATGTCGCCGCTGTCGGTTGCTCAGTATCTGCCGACAAACGATGCGGGATTTGACCTTGTCGTCTTCGACGAGGCGTCGCAGATTCCAACCTGGGACGCAGTCGGCGTTATCGCCAGAGCGAACAACGCGATTATCGTTGGCGACCCCAAACAGCTGCCGCCAACCGCGTTCTTCCAGCGTCAGGACGCTGTTACAGAAGAAATTACGGAACAGAACGAAGACGAAGTCGAAGACATGGAAAGCATTCTCGACGAGTGCATCGCCATCGGCATGGACGGCATGAAGCTCAACACCCACTACAGAAGCAAGAACGAGTCCCTCATCGCCTTTAGCAACCATTACTACTATCAGGACGAGCTGGACACGTTCCCGGCTCCGGACAGGAATTTAGGCAGTAGGCAAGAGACAGTAGGCAGTAGTGAAGAAGGCACAAAGCGACCAACGGGAGCGGATATTGTCTCTCGCGCGGCAGCGCGGACTGGAAGCGGCGCCTCGCCGACGGGCGTTCATTTCGAGTACGTTCCCAACGCGGTTTACGATAAGAGCAAAACGCGAACCAACAAAGCAGAAGCTGAACGCGTTGTCGAGATTGTTCTCGACCGCTTGAGCAATCCCAAAACGTCGGCTCGGTCGATGGGCGTTGTCGCCTTCTCCGCTCAGCAGAAAGACCTCATTGAAGACATGCTCGATCAGGCGGCGGACAGCAATCCGGAACTGGCTAACGCGATGTCCGAAGCAATGGCGGAACCGCTGTTCGTGAAGAACCTGGAAAACGTTCAGGGCGACGAACGCGACTGCATTATTTTCAGCATCGGATACGCTCCGGACGCCAGCGGGGCGTTTGCCATGAACTTCGGCCCGCTCAACAAGAGCGGCGGTCAGCGGCGTCTGAACGTTGCCGTAACCCGCGCCAAAGAAGAGATTATCGTCGTGTCGTCCATTTACGCGTCACAGATCGATTTGAACCGCACCAGCGCCGTCGGTCCGGCTCACCTCAAAGCGTATTTGGAATTCGCCCAGTCCGGTCGTCCGACCTGGTCAGACGCCTCCGGCGCGGGCTCGGACTCCTCCGCTGACAAAAACCGCTTTATCCAGTGCGTTGCCAGCTTCCTCCGGGAAAACGGCTACGAAGTGGACTGCGGCGTCGGCTTTTCAGATTACAAAATCGACATTGCCGTCGTCGACCCGAAGAACCCCAACCGCTACTGTCTGGCTGTCGAATGTGACGGAACCGTCTACAAGAAGGCAAAGATCGCCCGCGACAGAGAAAAGTCTCGACCGTCCATGCTGGAAGGGCTTGGCTGGAAACGCTGCCGCGTCTGGTCGACAGAATGGTTTACCGACCCGGAAAAATCCAAAGAGGACTTGCTCAAATGCCTTAAGGGATCGGGAAAATAGCTATTAGCCGCTAGCTACTAGCTTCTAGCTTGGTTATTTTAGTCTCTGGCTTTAAAAATTAACGCCGAGAACTAAAAATACACAAGCTAATGGCTAGTAGCTAGAAGCTAAAAGCTAAAATAAATTAGAACTTCGTTGCGTCGAAGTTGTAGGCGTCTTCTCGGTTGCCCAAGGCTGTGTAAATAAGCGGGTCAATATTAAAGGAGATTTCTCGGGTGGAGCCGTCACACATGCAGACGTTGAATCCGACGCGGTGCGCGCTGCCCATGGCGTAACGGAATTTGCCCTCCGGGTCGCGAATGTCCTGATACGGCAGATATTGATTGGGGTTGGTTCCGATTCGCATCGCCCCTTGCACCTCGCTCATGTTCGTCCAGGTCTTAACGCCGTTGGTTCCGGTTTGCGGTTCAAATTTATGCCCAGTTCCTACTATTCTCACGCTTGAGCAGGAAATGCCGGTAAACATACAGACGTCTTCTCCGTATTGGCTTCCGCCCTGATAGTTGTCTTTATTCATAAATTTTTCGCTGAGCATGATTGTTGACGTCATGCCGTCTCGGACATAGTCTGCAGAAACTTCGCTGCCGGCAAAACAAATCCCAAACGACCGCCACTGAACCTGTTTGAAGTTGGATTTCCAGGTTGAGTTGCTGCCTTCGATATAGGATTGAGGGTATCCGGTTCCGTCAACGCTTGTATTCCAGAAACAATCTGTTGTATTTCCGCCGTTAGCCGCGTAATCGCATTTGGCAACCATCGATGCGATTGTAATGCTTCTTTGCCCCGTATCTCCGCCAAAGTAAACTGTCTGGGTGGAACGCAGTGGATACGACTGAGACCGTCGCCGGGTTGGGCAGTTACAAACTTTTAACGGGGATTCCACCAGGTCTTTGACGCTTTGTTGAGCGTTAGCGTCGTTGTAGGCGGCGGAGTTGTTCGCCAAATGGTTGTAGTTGAACAGTCGTTCCTGATCCAGGTACGGCAGAATTGAGTACAGCCAGCCGCCCGGTTGAGTGCGTCCGAAACCGTACTCAGGATAACCGACCCATTTCGGCCCCCAGCCGCCAGAAGGAAAATACTTCTGACGTTCCAAATGCGCGCTGCTGGCGGCTCCCATTTGGCGGAGATTGTTTTTGCACTGCATGTTTCGAGCCGCTTCACGAGCGCTGTTGACAGCCGGAAGAAGAAGTCCGACTAAGGTTGAAATAATTGCAATGACAACCAAAAGCTCTACGAGCGTGAAAGCGCGAATATCGCGTTGAAAATTATGTTTCATGGGAGTTGAGGAGGTAAAAGGTGAATTAGCAATTTGCAATTGTCAATTAGCAATTAGCCCGAGCGCTTCAATAATTGCTCATTGCTAACTGCTAATTAATAATTATAACAAGTTTAAGTAAAAAATCCAGTAGTATTAAAACTTCTTGAGAAAAAAATTTGTTTACGTGAGAAAATGGGTAAGGAGGGAGTAGGCATGAAGGTAATTTAAGTGGTTAGTTTTTAGTGGTTAGTACGCAAGCGCGCATCTAACTTACCACTTACCACTTACCACTGCCTAATAGTACATATTTTTCAGAATAATCTCAGCAGCCTTTTGAGCGGCTCCGGGACGGCAGACGTGGCTTTTGAGTTCTTCCAGCTTTTCTTTTTTCTGCTCGTATTCTTCCGAGTCGGAAATCCAGGAAAGGATATTGTAGGCGATGGCTTCGGATTTGTCTCGAGCAGTCAGAAATTCCGGAAAAAGCGCTTCGCGAGGATTGGGCGCGATTGGCAAGTCCGGAGCGTTGATGGGAACAGCGCCGTATTCCAGCAAATTGACCAGCGTGATGTATTTCACTTTTCGGAAAATGCTTTGAAGGAACATGCCCAGCCAGCAGGTTTTGTACAGGATCACAGATGGAACGGTATAGTAAAGCAGTTCCAAAGAAACGGAGCCGGAAACCGCCATGACGGCGTCGGACGACGCCATAATCTTCGACGCAGCGCCCACTTCAATTACGATGTCGTCCAGCCGGGCTTTGGCGGCTTTGGGAGCGATGATTCCCCAATGCTCGTCTTTAAACGCCGCAACCCGAAACTGAATCGGAACAGCCGAAATCTGGGCAAATTGTTCCTGAATGATTCGCGCAGCCTTGAGCATGGTTGTAATATTCTGCTCAACTTCCTGAGTGCGCGAGCCCGGCAGGATGCCGATCTGGATAGCTTTTTTCGGCGAGTCGTCAGAAGAGGAGGAGTTGCGAGAATTCGAATAATCACTACTGCCTACTGCCTCTTGCCTATTGCCT
>JAZRTH010000568.1:0-3725 GCA_045651945.1 Thermoguttaceae bacterium | reverse complement strand
AATCGTCTATTTCGGACGAGCGGGCGCGGGATTCATTGACGAAGGGTTTAAGGACGTCGAGGTTTATCTGGACGATTCCCAAACGCCGGTTCTCAAAGCGCAGCTCAAGCCTGGTCCTGCCCCCCAGCGTCTGGATTTTCCCAAAACGACGGCGCGGTCGATTACGCTGAAATTTCTTTCCGACTACGGACGCCCCAACTCCGGCGCGGAAGAGATTATGGTCTTTGCCGAACCCGCTACGGACGCTCAAATTAAAGAAGCCATTGTCCCTGGGATGCTTGACGAGTTTGTCGAATCCGTTCTTCCGGACGAGATTATTTTTTGTACTCGCAAACACTTATACGAACACTGGTACGCCAATTTCGGATACTATGCCGACAACGTCTATCATAAACCGTATCACAACAATTCCGGCGGAGCGCTGTATGCGTACAACGTCAAAACGAAAACGCTTCGCACGATTTTTGAAGACAAAGGCGGCATGATTCGAGATCCCAACGTCCATTACGACGCCAAAAAGATTCTCTTTTCGTACTGTCCGTCCGGGAAAGATCATTACAGCTTGTACGAAATCAACGTGGATGGAACCGGTCTAAAACAGATTACCGGCGTTGGAGAAGATACTCCACTGAAACTGCCAGAAGGCGTCGTTCCAGACGAAACGCCCGGCTGGCGATTTAAAGCGAGATGCAATCCTCAGACCCGTGACTTCGCGCCTCCCGGCTGGGACGACTACGAAGCGACGTATCTGCCGGACGACTCCATCGTCTTTTGCTCAACCCGCGCCAATCGTTACGTTGGCTGCTGGCTGACACACGTTGGCGTGATTTACAAATGCAATTCGGACGGCTCCAATATCCGCATGCTTTCCTGCAACGTGGAACAGGACAACACGCCCTGGGTTCTCAACAACGGGCAGATTGCGTACATGCGCTGGGAATACGTCGACCGCTCGCAGACTCATTATCATCATCTCTGGACGATGAATCAGGACGGAACGCGGCAGATGGTTCTGTTTGGAAACCTGCGTCCCGGCGGCGTGTTTATCGACGCGAAGCCCATTCCCGGCTCGCAGAAAATCGTCTGCTCCAACAGCCCCGGACACGGCAAAACAGAGCATTACGGCAGATTGGCAGTTATCGACCCAACTGCCGGACCGGACAAGCTGGAATCCATGCGTAACATCACTCCTGATCCGAATTATTCCGACCCGTGGGCGTTCGACGAAGACCATTTCATGGCGGCGTCATACGACAAAATCATGGTTTTTAACAGTCAGGGGCGGAAGTCCATTTTGTTCAAACTGCCTGCTGAACTCAGCTCGCAGGGATACATGGTCAACGAACCCCGTCCGCTCATGGCGCGACCGCGAGAGCGCGTAATCATGAACCAGACGGACTATACAAAAGATTACGGTACGCTTGCCATGGCGAATCTGTACAAAGGCCGTAAAATGCAGGGCGTCAAGCCGGGAACGGTTAAATATCTGCTCATTTACGAAACGCTGCCTAAACCCATCCATTACTCAGGCGGAATGGATATGATGTCGATTTTCGGCACGTTTACGTTGGAGCGTCTTTTGGGAACCGTCCCGGTCAGCGAAGACGGCTCTGCCTACTTCAAACTGCCAGCCAACCGACCGGTTCTGTTCCTCGCCATGGACGAGAACGGGCATTGCGTTAAGAGAATGCACTCGTTCGTTTCCGTCATGCCGGGCGAGAACACGACATGCATCGGCTGTCACGAAGAACGCACGCTCACGCCAACTGGCGACGACAGAGACAAGCTGTTCCGAATCATGCACAACAATCAACCGGCGGAAATTCAGCCTGTTGCAGACATGAAAGACCTCGGACCGGACTTCCACGGCGTTTTCGACTTTCCCCGCGACATTCAGCCGATTCTGGACAAGCATTGCATCAGCTGTCACAACCCACGGCGGGAAGACGGCGGCGTTAATCTCTCCGGACACTGGACGCCCATGTATACCATCTCGTACACGCATTTGAGCTGGTACAGGCTTTTGGGCGACAACCGAAACCGGGCGACAAGCAACTTCAATCCCTATGAAATCGGAACGGGGTCCAGCCGGCTTGTCAAACTGATTGAAGATGGACATCAGGGCGTTAAAATGCCGCCGGAGGAACAGTCTGTTATTCGACACTGGATTGACGCTGGCGCGAACTTCGCCGGCACGTACGCTGCGGAAGCGTCCGGCGGAGTTGGGTATTATATATCAAGCATTCCGGTTCTGGAAAGAAATGCCTGGCAGGAACAGGTCGCCATGCGCGAAACGATAACCCGCCGCTGCGACTGCTGTCACGTTAAATCTCGGCAGGACAGAAACCGCGTTAAAACCTATTTCTGGGTTCCCCTTCAAGGCGTTCCCTCCATGAAGGACAAGAACCGGCTCGGTTACGGCATTCAGGACGACAATTATAATCCTGCCAACCCGAGAATGCGAACGGATCATACCATCGCTCACGATTTATGCGAAGCGAACGCCCGCTATTCCCGCATGGAGATTTACGACCTGTCGTATCCGGAAGAGTCGAAGGCTCTGTTAGCGCCGCTGAGCAAATCCGCCGGCGGCTTGGGCGTCTGCGAAGCGAAGTCCGGCAAACCGGTTTTCGAGTCAACCGACGACCCGGACTATCAGACGATTCTCAAAGGCGTTCAGCGCGGACGCGACTACATCCTCAACGAGGACAACCGCTATTCCATGTTCTACTGCGATAAGAACAACGGAGAAACGCCTCAAACGTACGTACCGCGCTGGTCGTACTTGCGAGAAATGATCCGTTATGGCGTTTTACCCGTCGACGCCGACCCGACCGCCACGTACATCGCCTTCACGCTGGACGAACAGTACTGGCGAACCTTCTGGTTCGTACCAGAGACGGCGAGGCGCCGCTCCCAATCCGCGCTGCCGCGCGCTTGCCAATAATCGCTCCCGTTGGTCGCTTTGTTTTCTTTCCTTATTAAAGTTTTTTGGAAAGGGGAGTTTGAGGGGAAGAACTTTTTTTTAAAAAAAGGTTTTCCCCTCATAAATTAAACTTGAAAAAACTTCCGTAAAAGGGAGCCAGCTTGCTGGCGACCGAAAGTTTTTTCAAGGCGGCGAGGCGCCGCTCCCGATCCGCGCTGCCGCGCGAGACGTATTACAATCGCTCTTTCTGTACTATTGTTTTTTTAACCGCAAAGAACGCAAAGAACGTAAAAAATGAAAGGCGGTAACGAAGCGACAGAGCGTTAAAGTGTGACATTTCGGGGAGTGCGGCGGGTTGACGCCGCCTTGTCCAACGCTCCGCTAAACGACTTTGATCAGCCCGGATCGCGGTAGTCCCCTGACGCTGAAGAACCCTCATGCTCTAGTTCACGAAGTAATCATTTAGTAAATGCTTGCGGCGGAAGCCTTCAAAATCCAGAGAACGTGTCAACTGCTTCGACCCGCTGGATCGCGGCTGTTTCAGCCGCCGAAGAAAAAATTTTAGCCGCAAAGAACGCAAAGTACACAAAGAAATGAAAGGCGGTAACGGAGCGACCAACGGGACCGTAGTCACGCTTTGAACTGCGCATGTACACGGTTGAGTCCGGTTCGCGGGCGTTTCGCCCGCCCAACTGCGTCAGCGGTCAATATTTCTAGCCGTCGTTTTTTACCTACAGATTTTGTTAGAGAGCCATATTTATGGATACGGAATATAAATACTATCATGTCGATGGGGCGG
>JAZRTH010000567.1:0-5132 GCA_045651945.1 Thermoguttaceae bacterium | reverse complement strand
AATTGCTTCGCAAAGCGTGGCGACGGATACTTCCAGAGCCGCAGAGGACGACAGCCCGCCGCCGAGCGGGACGTCTGAAATCATAACCGCGACAAACGGTTGTGCGGGGAACCCGGCTTCCGCGCAGAGGGTAAGCGTTCCCTGAATGTACGCCGTCCACGGGACGTCAGCCGTCGGCGCGACGCCGGGCGCGACGGAAACGACGCCAGTCTGCTCGCCGGCGCTGGTCCAGATTCTCGCCTCGTTTTCGCCCAAACCGTCAGACGGTTCAGCTGGCGCGGCGGCGATCATCGTTCGGCGTTCAAGCGCCATTGGGAAAACAAAGCCGTCGTTGTAGTCGGTATGCTCTCCAATAATATTCACGCGACCAGGAGCGGAAACAATCCATTTCGGTTCACGACCGTAGAGTTTGACAAACTGGCTAATAGCTTGAGCTTTCATAATAGTTTGGGGTTAGGGGTGAAAAAGGGAGCTTCTAGCTGTTAGCTATTAGCTTTTAGCTTGTGGGTTCGTTGTTCTTAGCCGCCAGTATTAAAGGCTGGAAGCCAGGAACAAGAAGCTAGTAGCTAGGAGCTAGAGGCTAATGGCTATTTACTAATTGCGTTAAACTTGCACGTCTGATCGCACAGCGAGCAGCCGGAGCAGAGGTTCGGGTTGACGGACGGGACGGTTCCTTTGCCTGTGGACTCGATTGCCGGGCAGCCGAGTTTGAGGCACGAGCCGCATTTCTTGCACTTGTCCGGGTCGATAACGCGGACGGTTCCCTGCGGTTTGCGCGTCTTGAGCAGGCAGGGGCTTCGGGAAATAATCAGCCACGGTTCCGGAGACTGCGTCGCCATCTTGAGCGTTTCGACAACCGTCTTTTGATCAAACGGGTCTAACGTTACAACGTTTTTCATTCCCAACGCTCTGCCGATGGACTCGATGTCGGCGGCGACGGTCTGTTCTCCCATGAGCGTAACGCCGGTGCCGGGGTTGTCCTGATGTCCCGTCATGGCGGTGATGCGGTTGTCGAGAACGATAATCGTAACGTTGGAATTGTTGTAGATGATGTTGCTCAGGCTTGTCATGCCGGAATGGAAGAAAGTCGAGTCTCCGACGATGCCGACGACGGGCTTTTTCTCGCCCGCTTTTGCGATTCCATGAGCGACTGAAATGCCGCCGCCCATGCACAAAACCGTATCCATCGCGTTAAGCGGAGGCAGCATTCCGAGCGTGTAACAGCCGATGTCGCCGGTAATGACGACGTCCATTTTCGACAGCGGGAAGAAGATTCCCCTGTGCGGGCATCCGGCGCAAAGTACCGGCGGACGCGCGGGCAGCGACTTGACGTCAACGTCGCGCGACGGCAGTTCCTGAACCGTACCGTCCAGCTTCTGGCGGACTTTCCACAGGTTTTCGGTAAACAGTTCGCCGCAAACCGGGACGACGTCTTTTCCGTAAATCTTTTTGCAGGTCAAGCCGTCCAAGCCGCGCAAATGCTCTTCGACGAAACTGTCCAGCTCCTCGACAACAAGAACTTCTTCAACGCCGTTGGCGAATTCCCTCAACAGGTCGTCCGGGAACGGGAACGAGAATCCCAGCTTCAAAACGGACGTGTCGCGCCAGACTTCTTTAACGTACTCGTACGCGATGCCGCAGGCGATAATGCCGAGCTTGCGGTCGCCGTTTTCCGCCCATTCGATACGGTTAAACGGGGAAGTGGACGCCTCTTTCATCAAATCGACAAGACGCTTTTCGACGTCGATGTGCAGCTGACGCGCTCGAACCGGCAGAAGGCTGTACTTCATCGGGATTTTATCGAAATGCGGAGCGCCCGTCTCAATGCGTTCGCCTTCTTCAACCAAGCCGCGGGAGTGCGCGACGCGGGTTGTCGTGCGGAGCATAACCGGCGTTCGGTACTTTTCCGACAGTTCCATGCCGTAAAGAACGCAGTCTTTACATTCCTGAGAGTTCGTCGGCTCCAAAACCGGGATCTTGGCGAATCGGGCGTAATGGCGCGAGTCCTGCTCGTTTTGGGAAGAGTGCATGCCGGGGTCGTCTGCAACGACGCAGATAAATCCGCCTTCCGCGCCCATGTAGGTAAACGACATAAACGGGTCAGCGGCAACGTTCAATCCAACCAGTTTTTGCGTGCAGATCGTTCTGACGTGAGTCAGCGACGCGCCGACCGCGCCTTCAAAAGCAACCTTTTCGTTGGGCGCCCATTCGCAGTAGATGTCGTCCTTATATTTAACGATGTTCTCGAGAATTTCCGTCGATGGCGTGCCCGGATATCCGGACGCAACTTTAACGCCCGCTTCGTACGCGCCGCGAGCGATGGCTTCGTTACCGCTGTAAAGTTTTTTCATAATATGTGTGGGGAATGGCAATTGTGGGGCAGAGAACGTAAAACAGTAAATAGTATTGATTAACAAAAACTGCGACTCTGACCGTCTATACTGACTTCTATATATTATACCCCCTTTTTGCCTGACGTCAAGACGCCCGGGAAAAATTAGCGGTTAGAAAACGGCAATTGATAATTTTAGAAGTCGTACCAGATTCCAAATCCAATCTGCTTTTCGTAGATGTTGTAAAACTGGTAATGGTCGCTGTACCCGTTGAGATAAAACATCCCCATTCGGAAAACGTGGCTGTTGTCGTTTCGCCATTGCCAGCCAACTTCCAGAGTAAACGAGCCGCTGAAGTCAATCTCGTCTCTTAAACGTGCGCACGCAGCAAAGAACGGCGCGCCTTCAGGTCCCGTATACATGGGGCTGTACTCCACTCCGAACATGAATTGCCACGGCTCTGAGATGTCGCGGGTAAAGGCGTATTCCATGTGGAAATAGAATCGCCATGCCGGATTCGGACGGAACCCAACGCCCGCCATGAGGCAGTCGCGGGAATAATTGTAACGGTCAAGGGACTCGTGATTCACCATGTACTCGTCGCCCAGATGCGAACTGATATGGTAGTATCCGAACATGTACTCCCAGCGGCCGCTTCGATAGACCAGCGGGAACGCGAATCGATAATCGCAGGAAAACAAGTCCCGCGCACGGTTGAGTCCCAGGCGGGGAAACGCGCAGGCGTCCATTTCCAACTCTATACCTTCCGGATAAAGCGGATCTTGAGAGCCATATCGAAGCAGACTCACTCGCGCCCCGATAGAGCAGTCCCAATAGCTCATGTCGTCCGGCTGCATGGAATCGACAAAATGAATTCCCAGCCGCGGCTCTCGACCGCAAGCCATGTACGATTTATAGATGATATTGCTCGGCAGGAGCTGAAACGTCCATTCGTCCGGGCAGCTGTATCGCATATCGCAGCTGCGAACCGGCGCGAGGTCTTTCAAAGCCTCGCCCCAGTACGGGCGGCAGTAGTTGGAACTGTACCGAACGTCATAGTCCTCAGTCGCAGGAATGACGCGCGAGCGATTTGGACGCTGACCGTCTAAAAAACGATAGTATTCCTCCGGCGGATATTGACAGATATTCTGCGTCCGGAAACTCGTCTGAACAGACGCGTTATCAACGTCTGACATTTCCGAAATCACCGAATCCGGCAGGATAATCATCGAGTCCGAACGTTTATCTTCCTTCGCCGTCGAAACAGCGCTGGTCAGTAGAAATATAGTAATAAACAGAGCGTATTTGGGCATACTGTCCTCCTGATATAATAACTGTTATAATTTCTCAATTATTTGAGTTTATAGAATATTAGCGTTTTTTAGATATTTTGTGAAGAGCAAAATTTGAGGAGAAAATAGAGAGTGTCCTTCATAACAAAAAAGCGGGAACGCCGTTAACGACGCTCCCGCTTTCAAATTGTATACGCTTGCGTAATTACTAATTCTTTTTCCGCCAGTACAGCATTCCGGCGGCGCCGAGGATCAGCAGCGCCCAAGTAGACGGTTCCGGAACGCCCGCAGCAGGGGCTTCAGCAACGCCAACCAGGAACATGTTGTTAGTTGGATCAAATGCTGTAGTCCACATGTATCCTTCATCAATGTCAGGGAATGTGTATTCCGCCGAAAGAAATGCAGGAGTGTCGCTTTGAAGGAATGTAACGGGGTTGTCGAGATAGGCCATGAAATCTTCTGTAGAGAACGCAATTTCGACGTCGCCATTAATTTTGTTGTTGATAACAATCGGTTCAGTCAGTTCGTCCAGATTAACATTCAGGAACAGGTTGTTGAGTTCGGCGTCGCCGGCAAGATGAGCGCCGCTTTCAACGTAGACGTCGCCGCCAATGGTTCCTACCAGGTTGAACGTACCTTCGCCAGCTACTCTGACGTCGCCGTCCAGGTTTCCAGCCCAGGTAATCGTTTCGCCTGCTTCCGGAGCGAATGTAACAGCCGCGCCGTCTGCAATGTCAGCGTCCAAAGTGGAAGCCCAGCTCGCGCCGTTGGTTCCGAACGTTCCGCCGGCGAGGTTGATGGTATAAGCATCGTCAGAGGACGTGATTCCGCCTTCTCCGAGGTTAATCGTGCCGGAAGACAGGTCGAGAACGCCATTGGTGTCGATAGTAATCGCCTTGGCGTTGAGAACGCCGTCGCCGTCGACATTGAGGGTTCCGCCGTATTTCACTGCGAACGTGTCAGCCGCGTTGACTTCGCCGGAAATCAGGTTGAAGACGTTAGCCAGTTCGTTAGCTCCGCCCAAGCCGATGGTAAAAGATTCGCCAGACTGATTGAAGTTAGCGGTACCGCCGTTGACGATGAATTCGCTGGGTCCTTTATCGTTAGCGTTCCATAACCCAGCGGCGTCATTAGTCTCAACTGTTCCGCCAGTCAGATTGTAGGTTCCGCTATAGTTGCCCCAGCCTAATTCCAAAACATCGTCAAAGGTCGCGGTTCCGCCTGACTGGGCAATCGTTCCATTGGACGACGTGGCAACATAGACAGGAGAGCCAAATGTCGCATCTCCGCCGGTGATGTTCATAACAGCATCGTTGTTAGCGCCGCCGACTCGGAAAGAGCCGCTGCCGGGATTGACGACAAATTCTCCGCTGTCAAGGTTAATCGTACCGTTGTTGACAAAGTTGCCGCCTGCTGTGTAGTTGAACTTTCCACCGTCGATGGAAAGAGTTCCGCCGTTATTGATGGTAACAGCGCCCGCCGCGTTATAAACGCCGGCTGGAATGGC
>JAZRTH010000566.1:0-5493 GCA_045651945.1 Thermoguttaceae bacterium | reverse complement strand
GAACTGACGGCGTACATGTTAATCGGGAACCATTTGGGCAAGAGAATCAACTCCGGCGGCACAGCGGGGCAATGTTCGTACGGAACTTGTCCCAGCAGCGCCAAGTAGAATCGGGTAAAGCTGTTGATTCGATCCGCGCCGCCCATTCTCATAACGGCTTCCCGAGCCCGCTGCATGTACGGCGCGTTGAGCGGATGTCCCGTCAATTTGAGCGCGAAGTACGCCTTGACCGTGTTGGTAATTGAGTCCTCGCCGCCGGTAAACATGGGCCAGCCGCCCGTTTCGGACTGCGTCAAAAGGAGATGGTTCGCCAGCTTCTTCGCCAACGGGGAATCCTCCTGACCCAAAAACGTCAAAAGAATTACAGCTTCGCCTTCCAGAAGCGCGTCGCCTTCCAGTTCCGCTCTCCAATGTCCGTCTTCGTTTTGCTGAGAAAAAAAGAACTCCTGACAGCGGCGAATCGCTTCGTGCAGTTCCACCGCAGACGGCATGGCGACCGGTTTCAATTCGAATGTTTCGTTCATAGCGCTCAATCGACGTCAAAGGCTTTTTTAACGTTGTCTCTCAGAGTTCCGTTCTGATACGCATCCAAACGCAGCCGTTTGACAAATATATTAATCCGTACAATATTTTTAAATCGATACAACCAGTTTATCTATTATGTCAATTCATTCAACCCCGAATCAAGTGATTTGCTCTGAATTTTTGAAATTTTTCAAAATCTCTATCGTTAAAATCGTTCATATTTTATCTATTTTGAAATGTTCACTTGCTTCTCTGTGTAATATTGACTATTTGCGTAAAATTTCCTCTTGATAGATTACCCAAAATACTGTATCATAAGAATGGCTCAGACTTTTTATTAAGCTTTTAGCTATTAGCTCCCAGCTTTTAGCTTTGCGATTTTAGCTGCCAGCTTAAAATGTTAACGCCGAGAATTTCAAATTCACAAGCTAATAGCTAGTAGCTAGCAGCTAGTAGCTTTTTAACGGCTTATTAAATGATTTTTAATCCGATGTTTATACGAGTTCCTGTTTTTTTCAAATTGATATTAACGCTGACGTTGTGCAGCTGTGTCGTATTGGGTCAGGACGGCTACGAGTCGCCTGTTCTTGACGATGACGAAAGTTTCACCCAAGCCTTTCAGAAACGAATCAACGAATCTGGAACAGCGGCGCCGCAGCCTGTTCAACAACCTCCTGTTCAGCAAACCGCTCCTGCAAGACAGCCCGCCCCGTCAATGCCAAATCGCGGGGGTCTTTTGGAAAGAGGATCGTCAGCCAATCAACAAGCCGGAAAAAGCAATTACAGCTCTCCTGCAAAGCAGCCCGCGCCGATTAAACAGCCCGCCCCGACAATGCCAAATCGCGGCGGACTTTTGGAAAGAGGACCGGCAGCTAATCAACAAGTCGAAAAAAACAATTCCAGCGCTCCTGCGGCTAATTCTGCCGAAAACGAAAAAGCCGCGAAGTCGTCATGGTGGCAATTCTGGAAAAAGAAAGAAAAGAATACGAAGACTGCAACTGCGCCTTCCGATTCTGTAACGCCGCAGCCCAACAGTCCTCAAGCGCCGTCCAACGCTCCCCGATACGATCAACCAGCGCCGACTGTATATCAAAACTCGGAATCTGGCAATCCAGCCGTGAATCCTCCCGTTTCATCAACAGCCCAGACGCATATACCGACTGCAACCGTACCGGAAATGAAGCCGACGGCTCAGACGCATATACAAACTGCAACCGGAACGGAAATGAAGCCGACGGCTCAGGCGGACGTTCAAGCTCCTCAATACGATTGGTCACAGTCGCGTTTTGACAGTATGCGCGCGGGGAATCTGCCGGGACAGCAACCGTTTCTCGAATACGACGGAGCCAAAATCGTGGCAAAGGTGGAAAATGCCGTTATTCTCGAAAGCGACGTTCAGGCAGGCATAAAAAAACGAATTGGTAAAATGCAGCGAGAAGCCAAAAAGAACGGCGCTGCCCCGCTGACGGAAAATGATCTTCAACAGGAAATACAGATGTGGAAGGTTCAGGTTCTTCAGGAACTGATTCAGCAGCATGTCATGTTTACAAAAGCCTGCGCCGCTATTCCAAAAGAAGGTTTGGAAAATGCTAAAACCGCTATCGACAAAGCGTTTGACGATAAACAGCTTCCTGTTATGATTAAAGAATATGGCGTTGCCTCGCAATGGGAACTGGAACAGGCGCTCAAAGCAGAGGGATCCTGTATCGAAAACGAAAAGAAAAAATTCTTTGAACAGTCCATAGGAATTCAGTGGCTTCAAATGCAGGCGGAACCCGCTAAAGAGATTCGTCATGATCAAATTATGGATTACTACAACCAGCATATTGATCAGTACACCATCACGCCCAAGGCGCGATGGGAAGAACTGGTTGTGTTCAAGTACCAATTCAGTTCTCGCGAGGAAGCGTACAAAGCGATTCAGAAAATGGGTCAGGCTGTTGTAGCGGGAAAGCCGTTTGCAGAGGTAGCCAAACAGAGTTCTCAGGGCGCAACCGCATCTGACGGAGGAAAACGCGACTGGGTTTCTCCAGGCGCGCTCAACAGCGAACCGCTCAACAAAGCGTTGTTTGAACAGCCCGTCGGAGATCTCAGCCCGCGAATTATCGAAGACGAAAACTGTTTCTATATCGTTCGCGTTTTGGAACGGCACGGAAAAAGAATGATTCCTTTTGAAGAAGCCCAAACCGAGATTCGCAAAAAACTGATTGAGGCGGAGGAAGAAGAAAACCGCAAAAAAGCATTCGAAAAAGTATTTAAAGAAGCAAAAGTCTGGACGATTTTTGAGAAATCAACCGAAGACGGAAAAGAATAGGTTTCCTTTCGTAATCCATTTTCAAAAGTCAACCCTTTTACCCAACAATCCTGTTTTACTATGAAGCATATATCCACTTATTATTTTTGCGCGTTTATCGCGTTCACCGCAATCATGACAAATCTTTCCTCCGTCAAAGCTGAACAACGAGTTTTTTATATCGGAACGCAGGCGTCGCCGACAACTTCGCCGGATATTGAAGTCAGCCGAGGAATTTATCGCGGAGTTTTCAACGACCAGACCGGCGAAATCAAGATTCTCGGTTTGGCGGCGGAAGCAAAGAATCCGTCGTTTGTCGTTAAACACCCAACGCTCAACTGCTATTATTCCGTTTCCGGACATGGCATCGACGGTCAAGGGTCCGTCGACGCCTGGGAAAAGCAGGACGACGGGTCGCTTAAAAAGCTCAATTCTCAGCGATCGGGCGGGCAAGGACCGTGTCATTTATCAGTTCATCCTAACGGAAAAGCGCTCTTTGTCGCGAACTATTCCGGCGGTCAGGCGGCGATGATTCAAATCCTGTCAGACGGCAGTCTGGGAGAGGTTTTATCTGACCAGCATGAAGGATACGGGCCAAATACTGTTCGACAGGAACGAGCGCACGCGCACTGGATGAACGTTGACCCGACCGGGAAACGCGTATTGTGCTGCGATTTGGGGTGCGATAAAGTTTACTCCATGCTTCTGGACGAAAACGCTTTCGGCTGGATTCCGAACCCGAGATTTCCTTTCGCCCAGGTTTCCAGCGGAGCGGGATGCCGTCACGCTATTTTCTCGGCTGACGGAACATATCTGTTTGTTCTTAACGAACTGTCGTCAACTATCGACGTCTTTCTGTACGATTCCAACAGCGGTTCTATGACAGTCGTTCAGTCCGATACGACTCTGCCAAAGGAATTCCGCGGGACGAACAAGGCGGCGGCGATTTGCGATCTGAAAACGGAATTCGGCGAATTTGTCTACTGTTCCAATCGCGGAGCGAACCTGCTGACGGTTTTCAAAGTCAACTCTGGAGAAATTCGCGGCGATCGCGAACAGTGCGGAACCGTTCTCGAACCCGTTCAGTATATTACGTCCGGAGGGAACGCGCCTCGATTTGTCGGCATCGACCCGACCGGGAAGTTCCTCCTGTCGTGCAACAAAAAGACGTGCAACATCGTCGTTTACGCCATCGACCAGAAAACCGGAAAGCTGACCCCAACCGGGTTTGAAGCCAACGTCGGCTGGCCGCTGTCGATTGCATGGGAATAAATTAAATAGTTGTATAGGATAAACTTAAGCTGTTTTTAACCTTTTTGTAGATAAATTTTAAAATGGCGTATATAATATAAAAGTATAATCAATATTATATCGTTAGTTTTTACAAACCAATATGGATAATCAAAACAATATCCCTTATACAACTCAGTGGTACAACAACATCCGTAACGCGATTGGCGAATCCGCCTGTAAAACGCTGGGGCTGTTTGCCATTCCCGACGACTTTGAACTGTCGGTTGTCATTCCGGTGTACAACGAAGAAAAAACGTTGGAGACGTTAGTCAGAGCCGTCGCCTGCGTCCCGATTCGCAAACAGATTATTCTGGTTGACGACTGCAGCAAAGACAACTCCCGGTCTGTAATGCAGGAGTTGGAACAGACGATTCCAGACGACTGGAACCGTGTAACGTTAGGATATCACGACGTCAACAAGGGCAAAGGCGCCGCATTAAGAACCGGCTTCGCTGAAGCGGAAGGCGACGTCGTGATTATTCAGGACGCCGACCTGGAATACGATCCCAACGAGTACCCGCGACTGCTCAAGCCGATTCTCGACGGCAAGGCGGACGTCGTTTACGGCAGCCGTTTTTTAGGCGATCAACCGCATCGAGTCCTCTATTACTGGCATTCCATGGGAAACAAATTTCTGACAACGCTGTCAAACTGGTTTACCGACCTCAACCTGACGGACATGGAAACCTGTTACAAACTCTTTCGCCGCGAGTGCATTCAGGAAATTTTGCCAGAATTGCAGCAAAACCGCTTTGGATTCGAGCCGGAGGTTACTGCTCGCCTTGCCAGAAAGAAATATCGCATTTACGAAATGAGCATCAGCTACTCCGGTCGCACGTACGAAGAAGGCAAAAAAATCGGCTGGAAAGACGGTTTCCGCGCGCTGTATTGCATCGTTCGATACGGATTGTTCAAATAACGTTTAAATGAAATACGCGCTTTCGCTTCTGCTGGCGTTCGGCTTGATGTTGTTCATCTGGATTGGATGCGTCAATCGGGAATATCTGAAAGATTACAAACTCGCGCCTAATCCGGACGCAATTACCTATCTGGATTTGGGACAAAACGTTTGGCTTCACGGCGAGTATTCCAGACGACCTGCGCCGCCATACACGCCGGATTTCAAATGGACGCCAGTGTTTCCCGTCCTCGCTGGCGGCGCCAATTGTTTATTTGGCGCCGGCGGAATTTATGTCTTGAATATTCTCCTGTCTGCGCTTTCGTGCTTGATTATTTATCGCCTTGCAGAATACTACGTCAACGCTAAAGCGGGAGCGATTGCTTCCTGTCTGTTTGCGCTGGACACACTTGTCTGGTCGCTGAATTTTCAGGCGATGTCTGACATCGCTTTTGTTACATTTGTTTTAGTTGGCCTTTACTTT
>JAZRTH010000565.1:0-1129 GCA_045651945.1 Thermoguttaceae bacterium | reverse complement strand
CAAACTCCCCTTTCCAAAAAACTTTAGTAAAGGGAGAATATAAGAAACGGACAACCAATAACCAATCGGTGAAAATCCGCCTAATCCGTTGAATCCGTGTCCGGACGACCTGCGAATAAACTCCTTCACTTTATTTCAGTTCTATCTGACCGATTTTGTAGCGTCGCTGACCGTCGTTGTTGGGAAGTGGAAGAGCCAGTACCGGCGTTCCGTCGCGCTGTCCGACCGAGACGTAAACGTCATAAACGCCGGGCTTGGTTGTCGGAGCGAAACGTCCTGCTGTGAATTTCGACTCGTGCGTCGTTACGGGAATCGCGTCTTTGGAACCGACTTTTAGAGTTCGGAAGTCAAGCGTCTCGTCTGAAAGAGCTGCGACGATTCCGCCTTTTTCGTCTTTGAGCGTCAACGTCATGAATCCGCCGGGATAGCACGGCGCGACGCCGGCGTTCGCCCAAACGCATTTAACGGAGAACGGTTTGCCGATTTGAGCCGTTTTCGGAAGTTCCATCTCGCGAAGCTGAATTCGGTATCCGAGACGCAGATTGATGCGGCGGATGGCGTCTTTGCACTCGTCCCATTCCTGCTGGGGGCGCCAGTGAATCGACATAAAGGAGGCGTGATAGTCCTCGACGGACTTTTCGAGCAAGTCGGAATCCCACGCGCCTCTCGCCTTGGAACTTCCGTAATGCTCATGCTCTACGATAACCGGCAATTCACGCCAGAACCGGTCAGCCATGTCCGCATGGAACCACGACCGGGGCGGGTTCTGAACCATAATGCTGTCGTCGCGCAGACTCACGCCTTTCGATCGGGCGTAATCCGTCGCGGGATATTTGCCAGTTTGGTTTTCCGCGCCGTCCACGTCGTCGCTGATGCACAACAGCGTTCCGGGAAACGCTTTCACGTGCAGATCAATGTGAATCTTTGTAATTCGGACGGTTTCTTCCTGTGACAGGTGCGAGCTGGCGCCGGTGTGTCCTTCGCCCCAAAGACCGAACGTTCCTACGTCGATAAACGCGACGTTGGGATTTCCAGCATAGCGTTTCCCGGCAGCCATGAGGAAATTCTCGAGCTTTTTAAGGAACACCGGATCGTCAAAAACCGGGTCAACGAGTTCTCCGAAGTCGGA
>JAZRTH010000564.1:0-5268 GCA_045651945.1 Thermoguttaceae bacterium | reverse complement strand
TGCTCATGGCGGGCTTGAACAAAGACCTCGTCGCCCGCGGACTGGACGCCGTCAAATGGATCCGCCCGGTCGCCGCGCTCGTCAAAGGCGGAGGCGGCGGACGTCCCGACCTCGCTCAGGCAGGCGGAAAAGACCTCTCCGGTCTCGACAACGCCCTGGCAGAAGCCAAAAAGCAGCTCGAAGCGATGTTGGGATAAAACGTCGGTATAGTCCGGATCGCGGCAGTCCCCTGCCGCGTTCGTTGGTTGTGCGCGGGTCAGTCCGCACACGGATTTTACGGATTGAACGGATTCGCGCCGATTGGTTAATGAATGTTCGAAGGGGAAAATATTGTATTGCGTTAGCCGATATTTTGGAGTGCGACGGCTTGCCGTCGCTATTCCAAGAAAAAAGTTTAGAACATCCCAGAACGTCTTTCGCGCCAGTAACGCAAGAACCTTTTTCTATTTCCTTCGCCTGTCTTTTCAGATTTAGATAATTCTTCCGGCTTTATCGGCGCGAATAAAAATTATCGTCGTTCGTGGCGGTTCTGGTAACGAAAGCGACGGCAAGCCATCGAACTCCACATACGCGGCTGTCTCAGCCGCCGAAGAATTTTAAGCCGCAAAGAACGCATAGTATTTAAAACTTTGCGAACTTCGCTTGAGAATTCTTTGGCGCCCAGAGACGGGCGCCATCCGTGAAGGTTTTCGGCTGCGTCACAGTACGTGCGCAGGACAAAGCGACCAACGGGAGCGATTATTGGCAAAAGCGCGTCAGCGCGGATTGGGAGCGGCGCCTCGCCGCCGCATTAATCCTACAGGCGTTCTGCCAGTTTTGAGCATTCGGATTCGAGTTCCATGCCGCGGTCTGACTTCTCTTTGGTCAACGGTCCGACTACCTTCTTCGCTTCGTCGAGGAACTTCTTTGCAAGGTCTTTCTGATCAGCGTTCAAAGCTAACTGAGCAACAGAAATCAAACCGAACCCGCGAGCGTCAAGTTCTTTAGCGCCTTTGGCGATTTCCAACGCCTTGTCAAAGGACGCGGTCGCGACGTCCTTCTGTTCCATCTTGAATTGGGTAACGCCAATCTGAGCGTACAGTTCCGCCATTTTCTGCGGGTCGTCAGTCAGAGCGTCCGCTACCGCCTTGACTTTGTCAAGAGCGTCTTCAACTTTGCTGGTCTCTCCGCCTGTCTGATAAATTCTGGCGGCAGAAAGCAGAATTTGCGCTTTGTCATCGGGTAAAAAGCTGTCCTGAATCATCTCGCACGCCTTGGTAGCGTTGCTCGACGCGCCAAGCAGGTCTTTGCCCGCCATCTGCGCTTCAGCCATTTTGATCAACCCTTTCGCCTTCTGGTCCGGGTCTGACAGCTGAGCGACGGCGTCGCTGGCTTTTTTCAGAGCGTTGCGCTGACCAAAGCTTTCGCCGATCTGACCGTAGACTTCAGCCGCCTCGTTTAACAGCGTGGACTTTTCTGCCGGGTCGGCGATTTGATCGCAGCACATAACCGCCTTGGAAAGCAAGTCGCTTGCCATTCCAGTTGCGCCGGCGGTGTACTTCATTTTCGCCAGCTTAATCAAGCAAGACGCCTGCTGAGAAGGTTCGCCGCGTTTCATGCAGTCCGCTTCGGTGTCGTAATGTTTAGGCGGAGTTTTTTCGCCGCAGCCGATTAATACAGACGCTGCAATAAGCGTCAAAGCAATGGAAAGGATCTGTTTCATAATGAGCAAAAAGTGGTTAGTGGTTAGTGGTAAGTGATAAGTGGTATGTGGTAAGTTTTTTTGAGGCTCTTTGCGTCCTAATAACTTACAACTTACCACTGACAACTACTAAAAAATCAGTCCCAAATTCTGAAGACGCTGTTTGGTCTTTTCCATAAGGAGGTCTTCAGCCGCTTCGTCTTCTGCAATATATGTTGTCGAAAAACGGAGGAATTCGCCGGCGTTGTCCCACGGAACGGTGCAAATCGACTGCTCTGTAATGAGGTACTGGGAAACCGCTTCAGCGTTGGCGAATGTAACGCCGCCTTTCATGCCTTTGGGAGCGGGCGTGTACAGGAAATACGTGCCTTCCGGCATCTTGACCTGGAATCCGCACTCTTTGAGCATCGCGACGAGTTTGCGAAGCCGACGCTGGTACTTGTTACGAGTGTAAACCGGGATTTCTGCGTTGTCCAGAGCGACAACCGCCGCCTTTTGAATCGCGATAAACTGTCCGGAATCGGAGTTGTCTTTGACGTCGGCAAAGGCGCGGACGATCAGCGGGTTGCCGCAGACCCAGCCCAGTCGCCAGCCGATCATGCTCCAGCCTTTGGACATGGAATGAACTTCAACGCCGACGTCCATCGCGCCGGGCGTTTGAAGGAAACTCAACGCCGGTTTGTCGTAGCACAAAACCATGTGCGCCGCGTCCTGAACGACGACGATTTCGTTCTTCTTTGCGAAGTCGACAACCTCGGCGAAGAATTCCGGCGTGGCGGTTTTGCCAGTCGGGGCGTTGGGATAGTTGATAACCATCATCTTGGCGCGTTTGAGGATGTCTGCTGGAATTTTATCCAGATTCGGATAGAAGTTGTTCTCTTCCAGCAAAGGCATGTTGTAAACCTCGCCGCCGCAATAGCGGGTGTGCGTTGCCGCGACCGGATAGCCTGGAACCGTCATGAGGGTAACGTCGCCAGGGTTGATAAAACATTCCGGAAGCATCGCCAGAGCGGTTTTCGTGCCCATGCAGTGGTTGATCTGCGTTACGGGATCCAGTTCAACGCCGAATTCCCGCTTCATGTATCGAGCCGCCGCCTGTTTGAATTCCAGAACGCCGTTGTCGGCATAGCCGCGGTTTTCGACCTTGTTGATCTCTTCCGCCATGGCTTTGCGAACGGAGACGTCAGCCATTTCGTCGTTTTCGCCAATGCCGAAATCGAGCAGTTCGCGTTCCGGATGGTCAGCCAACGCCTTGCGCTTGGCTCGCTTAATCTTTTCAAATTTATAAATTGACGTGTCTTTGCCGTAGTTGGCGCCGCCAATACGATCAGCAAATAATTTTTGGAAGTAAGGTTCCATGATTGAAATTGTATATAATGGTATAATGTGATTCGATTACGAAGACGTTTCGTAATAGCAAAGGCTCTTTAGCAGGAATCATTCTTTATTATATGGTACTCTATTTTAATTATAATACAAGGCGGGGGGAAAAAATAATTCAAAAATCCGAAAAAAAGTAAAACCTTTAATCTGTATAATCCGAAGCCGACGCTGGACGAAAAACGCTCTTGGTAAAACCGAGGGAGAACGGCTTGCCCGAAGACGTATAATTCTTTTGTCTTACGCCTTTTATCAAGTTGACTCATTATCTGAAGACGCTGGCGCCAAATAATTTACCAATTTTAAAATTTTTATTAATAATTTACGGATTGTCGAATGTACGTCTTTTATTTTTTTATATTTCTGATAAAATCAGTCATTGATAGTTGGAAGCGTCGGGGGTGAAAATATCGTTTTCAACCTTGAATTCAATGGGGAATTACAACCATTTAATACGTTTCAAACAGATTTGAATTGTTCCTGGTTTTCTCCGGGATAAAGTGCGTCGTCCATGTTTGTGCCTGACTCCTGCCGCAATCAAGTAACCCGTTTTTTACAACGCGGCTGGTTTGTTATATTTTTCCTGTCGCTGGCAATTGCGTTTAGCTCTTTTAACGCTCAAACGCGTGCGGAAGAAGTCAAATCGACGTCCGCGCCTGGCGCAGTTCAAACAAAGTCCACTGTGAAAAGTCCGGAGGCAAACGCTCAAAAAGACACTGTTGCGGCAACAGATTCTGATGGAAAGACAACGGCGTCAGACAACAAAGACAGCGAGGAAAAAACAGTCGACGCGGCTGAAATGCTTAAAACTATACGTAAAAGCTACGAAGCAAAAAAAGGCGTTGACAAATCCCACAACGAATCGATTCTCGCGCAGTCAAGCGGTTATATTTTTCTGAACCGAAAAAAGGTTCGAGACGTGTCAAACAACATTCTGGATCATTGGTATCTGTCGTCTTTTGAGGACGACTTTAATTTAACGCGTATCGTCTTTGAGACAATCTCCGTAAAACCGCAGGCTATTAACCTTGATTCCGATGTTGCCGCCCGGCTTTCACTGATAACCAACGATAATTCTTTAATAAATTCTTCTGACGCAGCGCGAACGCTCAACCCGTATATCAACTTTCCCATTCCGGAATCCGTCATGGTTTATATTAACGAAAACAGCGAAGAAATCGTTAGTGAAAACGCTTCGTCGTACATGCCGGATATGTTTTCCACGTACAATTATGTTGTATTGTTCCTGGCTCTGTTGGGGGGAGCCCTTTTGGGATATGTTATCTACAAGATAGTTGTTTGGGCGTTCATACTGGATCAAAACCCGGAATACGATTTAAAAAAGGGAAGAGACGAGGAAGTTGTTGCGCCTGTCGATATGAATGCGTACAGCGCATATTTTTATCAAATAACCCCGGAAGATAAACATTAGAGTTAAGGTTGTCATGAGAAAGATTCTTATTGTTTTATTTAGCGTAGTTTGCGCGCTTGTTTGTTTTAAGCTTTTCCCGCGATATTTTGGCGCGCCTTCTGAACGACCCCAAAACTCGATTCAGATAGTTCAGGAACTCCCGCCGGAAGGAAGCATTCAGACGCTGACCATTCCCGCAAACGGCGACGCCGACGAGATTCTCAAAACACATCCTGTCAAGGAGAGAATGAATATTCTCAAGATGGATAAAACGAAGTTTACCGACAAGGGCGCGGAAACGTTGAAATCTTATCCGGACGCAACGCAAATTCTCATTTCGGAAACCCAAACCGGCGACGGCTGCGCCAATTGCATTTCACAATGCAAAAAGGTTCAGCGAGTTCGCATGGCGTCAACCGCTTTAACGGACCAAGGCATGAAGTACTTTGGATCCATGCAGGAATTGAAGGACTTGGACGTTTCCTCAACCGCCGTTGGCAATCAGGGCGTAGAAAACGTCTCTTCCGCGCCCAGACTGGTCAAACTCAATTTGTACTCAACCAAAGTTGACGACGGAGTCATGGATGCTATTCTTAAAATGCCGAAACTGACCTGGCTCAATCTTGACAATACAGGCGTTACCGATGAAGGCGTTGCAAAGCTGCAGGAGATGAAAAAACTCGAATTTCTCCATCTTGGCAGAACCGCCATTACCGACGCCAGTCTGACGACTCTGGAACAGCTCACAACGCTCAAAACACTGCATATTTCCAGAACAAAAATCACGGCAGAAGGG
>JAZRTH010000563.1:0-1276 GCA_045651945.1 Thermoguttaceae bacterium | reverse complement strand
ATCTTCTCGCCGCTAAAGCGAGTGGGAATGGTACTGACGGCTTTGCTGAGAACAAAGGCTTCGTTCTCGTACGCCTGACGAATTTTCGTGAAAATGATCTGACCGGAGACGTTCAAAAACGCGGTCAGGTCAACGCCGTCGGATTCAGAAACGACAGCGCTTGAGTTGTTGCGGGGGTCGAGAGAACGAACCCACTCAGAGCCGTTTTCGACAACCGTTTCCGCCAGATCGCGAATCGAGAAATCTTCCGGAGCGAGCTGACCTTCGTTGAGAGCTTCCGACAGATGGTTAACCGTCCGGGCGGCCCCGTCGAGTTCAAACTGTCGCTTGAGTTCTTTGTAGTTAAGTGTATTCATGGTGGGAATATTGAAAAAGTGTGATGAGAAAGTGATTGAAAGGCGGTAATGGAGCGACCAACGGGAGCGTAATTACGCACCGACAAGGTCGGTTCCTGATTGGAAGTGGGTAGCGCCGAAAATGCTGGTTTGGATACATAACCTTGTCCTTCTGCCCGTGCGGCTTCGCACCGCCGGAACGGCGAACAAAACGCTGGTCAATTATTTTGGTTCGCCTTCGGCGAACTGCGTAATTCCGTTCGCTACGCTCACTTCATTACCGCCTTCCATCCATTTGCTACTTGCAGCTAGTTCGACCCGCTCGTCTGGCTGGAACTGGTAACGGATGGCACGGATTCCGCGTCAATGGTCAGTCCGCCGGTGAGAATCGTGGAGGCGATTTGAATATAGACGTTTTCCACGTTAGCGGATTCAGCGCGGATAACGCGTCCGACAGCGCAGCGGGAATTTGTAACAGCGACGACCTTCTGGTCTTCAAGTTTGTTTCCGCTTGAATTGGCGGCAGGGGCGACGAAAGCGCCGAAAGCAAACTGGGCGCTGGCGCACGTGAACTGGAACGCGCCGGAGGTGGCGATACGGATTTTACCCGCCGTTCCCGCCGGTTTCGCCTGCATGGCAACGCCGAGGAACTTGGCGCGAAATCCCGACTGCGTCGCCGCCAGATTGGCGCCGAAAGTAAACGCAGACGCCGGTTTAACGGCTCCGTCGTCGAGATAAACAAGGTCTCCCATTGAAATGGAAGTTGTACTGGGTACATCGACGGTTACGGGATTCGTTTCTCCCCACCGCCATCGCATAGTGTTACTCATGGCAATAAATTGGGTTAGAGGAATAAAAGTGTGTTTGGTGAATTCGTTGTGCGTGTTAGTTAGAGGCAGTAGGCAGTAGGCAGTAGGCAGTAGTAATTCGCCTTCGGCGAA
>JAZRTH010000562.1:0-2805 GCA_045651945.1 Thermoguttaceae bacterium | reverse complement strand
AAGGATCTCTTTTCAAGGCCGTGTTCATTGTTCCTCCTTCCTCTGCCCCTTTGAGCAGAAGCCCTCAAGTTTTACGATATAAAGCGGTTCGCCGCTGTTCACGCGGTAGCAGAGCCGCTGGTAACGGAAGCGGCAGTCCTGGCATCTGATAATCTCTTCCCCGGTCAGCCGGCCCTGGACGTTGACAAAGCCGTCACAGTCCACGGTGCCGTCGTAGAGCCGGAAGATGAACTCCTTCACTCTCTCGCCTCCCATTTCTCGCAGTACAACTGCCACAGGTCCGCCTCTTTGAGATAGGCCATCAAGTAGCTGATATATCCTTCCAGCAAGTCCCACGTCGGCGTATAGGTTTCCTCGTAGACGTCCACACCGTCCGAGACCAGATAGGTGAAGCGGTAGGCTTGCGGGAGGCAGTAAAAGTAAGCCGGATGCTGCGGCGAGTGCAGATATTTCCCGTAGAAGTCCGCGCTCCCGAGGCTCTTGGTGGAGAACTTCACATCGAAGATCTCCCCGGCCCGGACCGCGTCGGCGATGCCGTAGACCGTAATTTTCGTCGCGTGAACTTCGGTCGGCTGTTTGGCGCCGGGCGACTTGACGACTTCGCCTTCAACGGCAATCGAGCTGCCGGTTGTCAGACGGAGGACGTCGGACTGATAATTTTCCAGCGTGTTGGGCGCGAGAATCTGGATGTTTCCCAGACTCGTTCCGTCGTTGAGTTCTATAAAACTGAATCCTGCTTTGGAATCGCGGCGGGATCGAACCCAGCCTTCCAGCAACGCCGTCTGACCGGCGAACGATTCCTGACGAGCTTCTTTGACTGTTAGTTTATCCATAATAAGTTGCGAGTTGCAAAAAAGAGCTTTTAGCCTCTAGCTTCTAGCTATTAGCTAGGGGCTAGGAGCTAGAAGCTAAATAAATATTGTCTGTTCTCTGTCCGGGCCGACGGAAACGATGCCGACTTTCGCGCCGACGATCTGTTCCAGCCGTTCGACGTAACGTTTGGCGTTGTCCGGCAGGTCGCTGTAATTGCGGCAGCCGGTCGTGTCCGACATCCAGCCGGGCATGGTTTCGTAAACCGGTTTGACTTCGTACAGATCTTCTACCAGAGCGGGGAAATCGGTGGTGCGTTCGCCGTTGATTTCGTACGCTGTACAGATGCTGATTTCCGGCATCTGGTCGAGAACGTCGAGCAGCATCAGCGACAGCGTGTCAACGCCTGATAATCGCGACGTGTACCGGACGGCAACGGCGTCGAACCATCCGCAGCGGCGCGGTCGTTTTGTAACAGTGCCGTATTCATGCCCGGCGTCGCGAATCTTCTGACCGATTTCGTTGTCCTGTTCGGTCGGGAAAGGACCGCCGCCAACGCGGGTCGTGTACGCTTTCATAATCCCGACGACGTTTTTAACGAACTTGGCGGGAATGCCCGCTCCGGCGCAGACGCCCACGCCAGAGGAGTTGCTGCTGGTAACGAACGGGAACGTGCCGTGGTCAATATCAAGCAGTGCGCCCTGCGCCCCTTCAAAGAGAACGTTTTTATCGGCGTCAACCGCGTTGAGCAAAAACGCCGTCGTGTCCGTTACCATCGGCTTGAGCTTTTCCGCGTAAGCTGTGTACTTTTCGTGCGTTTCGGTATAAGAAACCTGCTCTTTTCCGCCGTCCGGGTTCATGCCGTAAAGATACTGATTTTTGATTTGCGTAACTTCTTTAAGCCGTTCCGGGAACGACGGCAAATACAGGTCGCCCAGACGAAACGCCATCGACCGCCCCACTTTATCGCGATAGCACTGCCCGATTCCGCGCATGGTCGATCCAATCGGCTCGTGAGCGCACAGCGAGTTCATAATCCGGTCTTCCAGAAAATGCCACGGCATAATCACGTGCAGACGGTTGGACAGCGCCAGATTGTCAGCGTCGACCTGAACGCCGCGCGACGTCAGCCCTTCGATTTCTTCCAAAAACCGCGCCGGGTCAAGCACAACGCCGTTGGCAACAACGCTTTTAACGTTGTGATGAAAAATACCGCTGGGAATAAGCGACAACTTAAACGCCTGACCGCCAAATTTTACGGTATGACCAGCGTTCGCGCCGCCTTGATACCGCACGCAGATTTCGTTCTTCTGCGTTAAAACGTCAACGACTTTTCCTTTGGCTTCATCGCCCCACTGTAAACCGATAACACATGTAGCCGGCATAACGATTACTCTAATTAGGGGATTGAACAAAAATACTCAACTCCGATTGGCTTTATTCGCCCGGAATTCCAAACCGATATATTATAATCGATTTAAAAGCGTTGTCAATAATGGGGGGCGGCAAGGCAGTAGGCAGTAGGCAGCAGGGAATAGGGAATGGATGGAAGGCGGAATGAAAAATCAGGCGAGCCACGGGTGTAAACCCGTGGGCGTGAGCGAAGCGAACGGAATTACGCTTTGCGTTTCGGAGGGTCGACGTCCTCGTCGACCGCAGGCGTCCCCGCCTGCATTCGCCGTCAGGCGAAAAAAATAATGGAAGGCGGTAATGAAGCGAGCGCAGCAAGCGGAATTACGCTTAGGCGAGCCACGGGTGTAAACCCGTGGGCGTGAGCGAAGCGAACAAAAAAGCCTCACGCGGAGACGCAGAGATGCGGAGGATGTTCGCGAAGTAATGATAGGCGGTAACGGAGCGACCAATGGGAGCGTAGTTACGCTTAGGCGAGCCACGGGTGTAAACCCGTGGGCGTGAGCGAAGCGAACGTTGGCAGTGTGCATACCAAACTGACGTAGCCGAAAACGTCCCACGGATGGCGCCCGCCCTCGGGCGCCG
>JAZRTH010000561.1:0-5021 GCA_045651945.1 Thermoguttaceae bacterium | reverse complement strand
CCGTAGACTAAAGTCGACGGTTATAGAAATGGCGTCCTTTCAGGACGCGGTTCCATAATCCTCTCGCCTGTTTCGTAACCCCTATTTATACGCCTTCCCGACGTTATCACTTTACTATAAACAAACCAATCAGAGCCAAATCGGCAATACAGGAGATAAGTCAAAATGACTGAGCAAACATCGGCAATTATTTCCAAAGTCTGGGGAATGTGCAACGCGCTGCGAGACGACGGCGTTTCCTACGGCGATTATCTGGAACAGCTGACCTATCTGATCTTCTTGAAAATGTCGGACGAGTATTCCAGACCGCCGTATAAAAAGAAGACCGGCATTCCCAAAGGGTTCGGCTGGACGGATATGAACGCTCTTAATGGCGCGGCGCTGGAAGAACAGTATAAAAAGACTCTGGAAAAGCTCGGCGAGCAGAGCGGCATTCTCGGTCAAATCTTTCAGGGAGCCATCAATAAAATCAGCAACGCCGCTATTTTATACCGCGTCGTGCAGATGATCGACCGGGAAAGATGGGTGTCGATGTCGTCCGACGTCAAAGGCGAAATCTACGAAGGTTTGCTACAGAAAAACGCCGAAGACGTAAAGTCCGGTGCGGGTCAGTACTTTACCCCCCGACCGCTCATTCAGGCGATGGTCGCCTGCGTTCGTCCGGAACCGATGAAAACAATCGCCGACCCGTGCTGCGGCAGCGGCGGGTTCTTCCTGGCATCGCAGTCGTTCCTCGCCGACCCGAAAAACTATTCCCTCGACCGGGAAGCGAAAGAGTTTCTCAAAAACGAAACGTTCTACGGGAACGAGCTGGTTCCGTCCACGTTCAAGCTGTGTCTGATGAACCTGTATCTGCACAACATCGGCGATATTTACAGTAACGCGCTCGTTTCCTGCGGCGATTCCCTGTTGACCGATCCCGGCTATCGGGTGGATTACGTTCTCACAAACCCGCCGTTCGGCAAAAAATCTTCCCTCACGTTTACCAACGAGGAAGGCGAACAGGAAGAGGAAGACCTCGTCTATAACCGTCAGGATTTCTGGACGACCAGCAGCAACAAACAGCTCAATTTCGTTCAGCATATCAACACGATTCTCAAAGCCACAGGCAAAGCCGCCGTCGTCGTGCCGGACAACGTTCTGTTTGAAGGCGGCGCAGGAGAAACGATTCGGAAAAAACTGCTGCAGAATACGGATTTGCACACGATTCTCCGACTGCCGACCGGCATTTTCTACAAACAGGGCGTCAAGGCAAACGTTATCTTTTTTGATAAACGTCCCGCCGGCGCTCAAATGCAGACAAAAACCGTTTGGATCTACGATTTCCGAACCAATATCCACTTTACGCTCAAGCAGAACCCGATGCAGTTTTCCGACTTGCAGGACTTTATAACCTGTTACCATCCGGAAAACCGCCGCAAACGTTCCGAAACGTGGAGCGAAAAGAACCCGGACGGCCGCTGGCGCAAATTCGACGTTTCCGAGATATTGGAACGGGATAAAACCAGCCTCGATATTTTCTGGATAAAAGACAAGTCCCTCGCCGACCTGGACAACTTGCCATCTCCCGAAGAACTGGCAGACGACATCATCGAAAACCTTCAAAGCGCGTTAGAGAACTTTCAGGAACTCAAAGCGCAGCTGAAATAAAGACAGAGCCGCTTGCGCGGCGGCGAGGCGCCGCTCCCGATCCGCGCTGCCGCGGTGCGAAGGCGCACACCCAATCCGCGCTACCGCGCGAGACGTATTATATTCGCTCCCGTTGGTCGCTTACGTTTTCCTTACTAAAGTTTTTTGGAAAGAGGAGTTTGAGGGGAAGAACCTTTTTTTCAAAAAAGGTTTTCCCCTCATATACTAATTACTAATCACTAATTACTAATTCTATTTAGCCGTAAATTTCGTTCCACAGACCGTTGAGGTCGATGTCTTGAGCCGTTCCGGCGAAGAAGACGGCGCGGAAGTTCATCTTCTGAACAGCGCCAGCCGGGAATTCCCCTCCCTTGATGTAGTACGGCAGCGGGGAGATGTTGCCGTAGTCGCGAACCAGCCACGGGCAGTCGCCGTCGACGCCCCAGTCTTTCCACGCAGCAGCAGGAGCGCAGAAGACTGCACAGCCTTCTGTAATCGCCGGATTGAACCGACGAGCGCCATAGTACGCCATCCATTTATGGGCTTTCTTTTCGTTGTTCGCCTGACGGAAAACGCCTTCGTCGGAAACAAGCTCTCCGCCGCCGTCCGGGCAAATGTCCTGCGAAACGCGAACGCCAAAGAAGCCGTGGTTGGTTGCGTTGCACGTTACGTCAACGAGCATGGTTCGAGAGTATTCCAGGTCGAGAACGTAGTAATCGTCGCAGCGCCACTCAATTGTATATTGACGCGTATCGGTAATAATCGGGTCTTGATCCGGCTTCTTCCAGACGCCTTCGTCCGTCCAGACGATTTTCTTTTCGTCACAGGAAACGACTTTCACGCCTTGGGACAGAATCTGCCCGTCGGCGCGCCCCTGCTGCCAGTAGTTGCCGCCGTTGACTTTGTCTTCGCCCAGGAAGCATCCGCGATGGTGCGGCCACGGCTGAGACGATTCCGTCAGAAGCGTTACCATCGATTTCGGTCCGACCATCGGGTACAGGTACGGATACTTCTGATTCGGTCCGGTTCGGTACGTCGCCAGACACTGGTTGTCTTTGCGAATCCAGAGGTCTTTGTCGGCGAAATCGGGATTGTACGCTGTGATGTGTTCAACAGCCTGATCTCCCCAGCCGGGAATGAACTTGCCGGTTCTGCCGGCGTAAATCGGCTGATACTGGTTTCCGGTTTGAGCGGCTTCTTCTTCCGCTCCCGCAATCGTATAGGACAGCCCGACAGCCGCGGCGGCTGCGCCTGCCTTGAAAAATTCGCGTCGTTGCATTGGATGAAATCTCCTGAGGGTAAATGGTGAGGGGGAATTTAGTGGTAAGTGGTTAGCGCTAAGTGGTAAGTCTTGATGAACGCTTGCGTCCTAACCACTGACCACTTAAAACTAACCACTCATATTATTCTACCAACATCCAAAACGAAAAACAACCGGGGAACGGGAAAGAATCGGGAAATATTCTTTAAAATTATCCATTTTTACAAACAGACCAATTGCAAACGAATGGACGAGGTTGTATAATAAGCGTCAAATCGTAGATTTGTTTATACCAATATCGAAAGGAGCATTTGTTATGAATCGACGCGAAGCGTTAAAGTATACGTTGGCGGCAACGGCAAGCGTTGGGCTGTTTCAGTCGGCGCAGGCGGAAGAACACAAACCCGAAGTGGAGGCGAACGGCCGCTGGACTGTCGAGCGCGCTCAGGCGTGGGGAAAGAAACAGGGATGGATTGTCGGCTGCAATTACGTCCCGACGTACGCTGTCAACCAGATTGAAATGTGGCAGAAGCTGACGTTTGATCCCCAGGTTATCGATTCCGAGCTGGGGCTTGTTGAGCAAACCGGAATGAACACGGTCCGCGTTTTCGTTCACGATTTGCTCTGGAAAGATCAGCGTGACGACTTTTTCGGCAACGTCTGCAAGTTTTTCGACCTGTGCGAAAAACACGGTCTGAGAGTCATTTTTAACTTCTTTACCAACGGAGGAGCGGAAGGCTCGGTGATTGGTCCGCAGCCCGCGCCGAAACCGTTTGTTCATAACAGCCAATGGCGTCAGACGCCGGGAAAAGAAGCTGTTATAAACAAGCCAGAAAACTGGTCGATGATGGAAGATTACGTCATGGATACGATGACGACGTTCCGCAACGACGAGCGCATTCTGTTCTGGGACTTGTTCAACGAACCCGCCAATTCCGGCAACCGGGAAATGACGCTCGGGTTCCTGAGACTGCTCTGGTCATGGGCGCGAAAAATCGACACCCCGTTCCCGATGACGTCCGCCATTCAGAGTACAAGACCCGCCCCGATCGCCAATTTCCTCATTGAGAATTCCGACGTCCTCAGCTTCCATTGCTATGCGAATCTGGAAGGAATGAAAAAAGACGTCGAGAGGTATCAGAAGTACAATCGCCCGCTGATTTGCAAAGAATGGATGGCGCGGCAGCGGAAATCTACGGTTATGGACATTCTCCCGTACCTCAAAGAGCAAAACGTCGGCGCAATTAACTGGGGACTCATTCCCGGCAAACTGCAAACCAATTATCCGTGGGGCTGGGGACCGGAAAAGGGCGAACCGGACGTCTGGTTCCACGACCTGTACCGTGAAGACCACACCCCCTACGACCCGAAGGAAATCGAGCTGTTCCAGAAGCTGTCGGGGAAAGTTAGGGAGTAGGGAGTAGGGAATAGTCGCGGCGACCGCTTGCGCGGGGAGTGCGGCGCCCCTAGGCCCCGCCTTGTCCAATGACCCGCTGAAAACTGCGACGCAGCCGAAAACCTTTCTGGATCGCGGACGTAAGTCCGCCAAAGAAAATTTTACCACAAAGAACACATAGAACACATAGAACACAAAGAAATCTTTAAAACTTCGCATACTTCCTCCGCATCTCCGCGGCTCCGCGTGAGATTTGCCCGGACGTCTCGCCATCGTTTCGGTTCGCCTGACGGCGAACTGCGTAATTCCGCTCCCGCTGGTCGCTTCATTACCGCCTTCCATTTAATTTGCGAACTCCGCGTGAGATTTTTCTGTCGACTTACGCACCCCGGCTCGCCATTCCAAAAAACTTTTTTCGGGGGCTTGCATTTTTCTAAATTTTGTTTTATAATCGACTTTCGTAAATTGAAAAAACATTTTTTTATTTTGGACATGTACACTGAAAGGAGTAATCAATGACTCGACGTTTAACCGTCTTACTTTTTGCGCTGTGCGCGGCTTGCGCCGTCAGCGTTCAGGCGTGGGAAATCCAAAGCAACCCCATTCTCAGCCGCTGGGTAGAACATGTTAACCCGGATAACGCACTGCCGGAATACCCGCGTCCGCAGTTTGAACGCGCCGCATGACAGTCTCTCAACGGTCTTTGGGACTACGCTATTATCGACAAAGACGCCT
>JAZRTH010000560.1:0-2071 GCA_045651945.1 Thermoguttaceae bacterium | reverse complement strand
CGAACAAATAATCAGGACAACTACGCTGTCGTTCCCGCTTCCAGCCAGGAAGAATGGAACTCTCGCGGGCATTTGTTTCTAGTTGCAGACGGCATGGGCGGCAATGCGGCAGGAGAGCTTGCCAGCAAGCTTGCTGCGGATTCCGTGCCGATGGCGTATAAAAAGAAAGTCGACATGATTCCGTCAGAGGCTCTGCGGACGGCTATTATCGAAACCAACGACTTGATTCATAAACGCGGCAACAGCAGCGACGATTTTCACGGCATGGGCACAACCTGCTGTTCGTTTCTGTTTTTACCTGATGGCGCGCTGATCGGGCACGTCGGCGACAGCCGCTGTTACCGTCTGCGGGGAAACGTTATCGAACAAATGACGTTCGATCATTCACTTGTTTGGGAAATGATGGCTTTGGCGCGTCAAAACGGCGAAACGCTTACTGAACAGGTTCCCAAGAACTACATCACCCGCTGTTTGGGCGTTCATCCAGAAGTAACTCCCGATATTGAGGGCCCATTCCCACTCAAGCCGGGCGATACGTATTTACTGTGCAGCGACGGTCTTTCCGGGCAGGTGAAAGATGACGAGATCGGCAAGATTCTCTATACTCTTCCTCCCACGCTGGCAGTTGAGACTCTTCGCGATCTTGCCATTCTGCGCGGCGGACCAGACAACATTACGGTTGTTGTCGCCAAATACCTCGGTTCGCAAAAAGCTCATGGCGCAACAGACGATCAGGTTGCCAATTTCGTTCCCACTATTAAAAGACCTTTTTCCAAGTCGCTGGTTACGCTGTCGATTGTTTTCCTGATGTTTGGTCTGTGCATTATTCCATTCAGCATTCTGGGAACGTTCATTTCGGTGATTATAGCCATAATCCTGTCAGCAGTCGCTCTAATCAAGAGAAACAACGGGGACAGCCTTAAAAACAAATCCTACGGCAAGGGGCCTTATACCAAAACCAGCGCTTTGCCAGACGAAGCGTCTGCTAAAACGCTAATGGATCTCATTTCAGACGTTCGTCCGGAAGCAAAAGAAGCGCTTCAAAACAAATATGGTCAAGACGCCGGTTCCGTCTGGAATGAATACCGCTCTTTAGAGCATGCTGCAAAGACTGCGTATGAAAATTCCAAATTCACAGACGCTGTTAAAAATTACGCCCTGGGTCTGCATTTCCTCATGGATCAGATCCGATAAGGCTTATGATTTACAATTGCAAAAACGTTATAGTCTGGCATTGACAGGGCGAGAACAATTAATCAGACGTTTCTCGCTTCTGGCTTTCTGGCAAACTCACAAATAAAATATCATGGCAAAAATTTCTGAAAATACCGACAAGTTTATAAACCGGGAATTAAGCTGGCTGGAATTCAATCAGAGGGTTCTGGACGAAGGACTCAACTTATCAAACCCTCTGGCGGAACGAATGAAGTTCCTTGCCATCGTCAGTTCCAATCTGGATGAATTCTTTATGATTCGCGTTGCAGGTTTAATGCAGCAAAAAAAGGCGGGAGCGCGATCTAAAGACCGCGCCGGCATGACGCCGTCACAGCAGTTGGATGCTATCAGTCTCAGAGCTAAAAAAATGGTGACAGATCAGTCTGACGCCATTACGTCCGTTCTCAATGAAGCGGTTCACGAAGGACTGACCATACTCCGCCCCGAAGAATGGTCTTTTGAACAGCAGGAATACATTTACGACTATTTTCAGAACAACGTATTGCCAATTCTCACTCCGCTGGCGTTTGAGGATTTTTCTGAAGAAGGGCTTGCGCCAACCATTCCAGGGCTGCAGCTTACAGTCGCCGTTGAACTGACGGGGATGAAAAAGGCGTCTGTCGCTCGACAAGCCAGTTCCACGAGAAAACTCATTGCTGAAGGAAAAACGGCGGACGAAATTTTCAACCCGTCAACCCAGTCAGATGCCAATTCCGATGCTGATTCGCGCATTGGCGTTGTTCCGATTCCCAAATTGCTGCCCCGTTTCCTCAAACTTCCTTCCGGAAAAGACAACTCGGATTTTGCCCTGATTGACGACGTTATTCAAGTCAACATCGGTTCGCTTTTCCCAGGA
>JAZRTH010000559.1:0-1421 GCA_045651945.1 Thermoguttaceae bacterium | reverse complement strand
TTAATTGTCTTCCTAAGACCGCTTGGCCTCCGACTTCGATTTCTTTGGCGGCTGCGACATCAACCTCGTCGGAAAGCCGGACGCCGTCATTCGCACTGTTGCCGTTACCTGCGGCGCCGCTGGGTCGTTATTTGACCTCGTCAAAAAAGCCCGCGCAGACGCCCTGATTTTAGGCGAAACGATGTTCCATACGTTTCTCGACGCCCAAGCGAACGGCGTCAATTTGATTCTCCCTGGGCATTACGCAACAGAGCGTTTTGCCTGTCAAGCCTTGGCGGAAGAAATTGCTCAAACGTTTCCTGCGCTCGACGTTTTCGCTTCCACCGCTGAACAGCCGCCTGTTTGGCGACTTTAAACATTTGATTTTATACTCATGAACCTGAAATACCCTGTTATTTTGTTGATTGCCCTGTTTTTGTCAGCGCCGGCGTTCGGACAGCAAGCGGCGTTGGAAAAGACGCTGCCTAAAACCGTCAAGATATACGGCGTTGGCGGGTTGGCGGGTTTTGACGACGCCCAGTCCGGAATTCTCATTTCCAACAACGGTCACATTCTCACCGTTACCGGCTCTGTCCTTGACGAAGACCCGATTACCTGCACTCTTAATGACGGTCAAAAATACACCGCGAAGCTGGTCGGCATCAATCCGCAGCTGGCAATTGCCGTTTTGAAAATCGACGCTCAAACGCCGGACTTTTTCGACCTGTCCGCCGCGCCGGTTCCCGTTGCCGTTGGACGCCCGGTTTTAGCTGTTACAAATCTCTACGGCGTCGCGACCGGAAACGAACCAATGAGCGTTCAGCACGGCGTCATTTCCGCCATAACTCCGTTAGAAGCGCGGCGCGGCGCTTTTGTCGCCGGATACAAAGGCGACGTCTATCTCATTGACGCTATTACCAATAACCCCGGAGCGCCCGGCGGCGCGTTAGTCGACTACAACGGCGCGTTTCTCGGTCTGGTCGGAAAACAGCTTAAAAGCACGACGCAGTCCATTTATATCAACTTCGCCATGCCGCAGTCAACGCTCAGTTCCGCCGTTCAGGATATTTTAGATAAGAAAATTCAAAAAGCAGACAATCAAGAAATCGCCAAGCCTGCCGACGCCTGGACGCCAAGGAAACTCGGATTTCAGCTTACATCTGACGTCTTGCCGCTTACACCGGCATACGTAGATTCTGTTCAGACCAACAGCCCCGCCGCCAAAGCCGGACTGAAACCGGACGACTTCATTGTCATGGTTAACGGAAACATCGTCAAAGACGTCAAGGCGTTGAAATCCGCTCTGGAACTCATTGACGTTGCCGACCCTGTCGAGCTGTTCATTTTGCGGAACGACGAGTTTCAGACTATTCGAATAACTAATTAATTCCCCCCTAAAGCTTACCATGAAACTAACCTGGCTCGGACACGCCTGTTGGCAT
>JAZRTH010000558.1:0-5428 GCA_045651945.1 Thermoguttaceae bacterium | reverse complement strand
CTGATCCCACTGATAGTTGTACTCGAAATCGTCCAGCAGATAGGATTCTTCTTCCTCTTCGACAATCTGTTTGATTGCCGCCGGGGTCGGCAGAGCCGCGGGCTGAGCGGCTGGCGCGTCGCCGCAGTTGCAGACGATAATCGAGTAGTCCACTCGCCAGTCGCCCGCCTGAGATTTGCCGTTGTTGGTGTCGCGAGTCAGCATTTCGAGGTCGTGATCGCAGTTCTTGCCGTCAACGTTGAAGTCGACAAATTCCGGATCCGCTTCCGTATAGGCGGCGTAGTCGGATTCGTCGAAGTTGTCGATAACGCCGTCGTCGTTGAGGTCGAAGATGACCGGAACGATGTCGGTAATCCAGACGTCGGTGAACTTGGCCAGTTTCGGAGCGTCAACGCCGTCTTTGTAGGAGACAACCAGATAGCCGTCAACGTCGGTCAGAACCAGATCGTCTTCGACGCCGTCGAGAGCAATGCCGTTTTCGTCGTCGTTGCCGTCAGCCTGAGATTTCGGCGTGAGCTTGATCTGAGCCAACAGGGCGTCTTCGTCGGCATTGTAGTTGTAGTCAACGTCAATGGTGATTGTAACAATCGTTCCGTCGTCGGAAATGTCAACCGTGGTGCCGGGCAGGTCGAGAACGCCGCCGACTTCGTAGTTTTCGTTGATTTCGATGGTCGCAACCATTTCGCGTCCTTCAACCAGACCGACGATGTCGCTTGTCCAGAGTTCCAGGAACGCCGGCGTCCATTCGTCAATCTGCGGAACGCTTTCCGGTTTCTGAGTGTCGGTCGCGTTAGATTTGGTTGTAACAACAACGGCGTCGAGGTCAATCTGAACCAGTCTGCAGGTCAGGCGAGTCGGGTTGGAATCGGTGTAATGATCGCCGTCGCCGATCGCAGTAACCTGAATTTCGTAGGTTGAGGCGTCGATAACGTTTTCAATCGCGAAGCTGAGTTCGTCCGCGTCGAGAACGCCGGAAGTGTTCCAGGAGGAATGAGAGCCGGAAATGCGCCATTTGACCTGGTAGCCAGAGGCGTTGTCGACCGCGTCCCAGGAGACGCTGATGCCGCTGTTGGAGCTGGTCGGAGCGGCTTTGCCGTCGGGCGAATCGAGCTTGATCTTGTCGGTCGTCGCGCTGGCGAAGTTGGAGTACGCTTCTTCGTGGTCAACGTCGGGGTCGTCCGGATAAGCGATAACCTGGAAGGTGTATTCAACGCCCGGTTCCAGACCTTCAAAGACGGCTTGCGAATCGGTTGTTTCATAGTAATCTTCGCAGTCGTCGCCGGCAATGCTCGTCCAAGTGTATTCTACTTTGTAGTAAGCAGCGCCGTCAACGTCGTCCCAATCGACGGTAATCGTCTGACCTTGGGCTGTTGCGGTGATTACCAGATTGTCGGTAATCGGGGCAACCGCCCAAGTCGTGGCGACGTCAAACGCCGGGTCGGCGTCAATGTATCCGTCCGCTTCAGCAAACAGAGCGAAGGAGTAGGTCGTTTCCGCCGTCAAGCCTGTTACGTCAATCGAGTAAACGCCGCCGGCGAGGTCAACGTCGGTCAGGTCGACAGCCGTCCAGGTTTGAGGATCGAATTCGTCGGTATTGCCTTCGGTATAGTACAACGTGTAGTAAACGTCAGACTGCGCGCTGACAGCGTCCCAGGAGACAGTGATAACCTGCGTTCCAGCCGCTTCGGCGTCGACGTCGGCGGTCAGTTTGTCCCAGGTCTTGACGTTTCTCAGGTACGCCCATTCGGAGTTGCCGTCTTCGCCCTGAGCGCTGATCGCCTTGACGCGAACCTGATAAGTCGTGTTGATGGAGCCGTCGAAGGAGTCTTCCGTATCTTCGCTTTGAATCAAGTTAGACCAGGTGGAAGAACCGGTGGCGCGATACTGCCAGACGTAGTAATCGACGTACGGCAGGTCGCCTTCCGGGCTGACCCAGCTGACTGTAACAGTCGTTTCTTCGACGTCGGCAGCCAGAGATTGAATCGTGAGCTTGCGCCAGGTCTGGGCTTCCGCGTCGGCGCTGTCGCTTTGCAGCAGGACGCGACCGTCAGCGGTCGTTCCGCCGTTGGCGTAAATCTCGAATTCGTAAAGCGTGTCGCTGTTCAAGCCGGTAACGACTGCGGTGCAGGCGGCGTTGTTGACGACGATGGAAGCGCCTTGCGGCAGCGTGTCACAGGTTACTGTATAGCCGAATTCCGCGCCGTCGACAGCGTCCCACGTTACCAGGATTGACGTTGTGCTGGTCGCAACAGCGTCGGCGTTGGCGGGTTGAGCCAGCTGATCGTTGGTGTAAATCGGGTCGAGCGTGTCAATGCCGGAATCGACGGATCGGTCGTCAATTCCAAGCGCCTGAATGCTGAACGTGTACTGAGTGCCGGAGGTCAAGCCGGTAACGATGCAGCTGGCTTCGTCGGCGTCAACGAAGATAACGGTTTCACCGTCGTTCGTGTCAGTCGTATAGGAAATGCGATAGGCGTCGACGTCGGCGGAATCGTTGGCGTCCGTCCAGACCAGCTCGATTGAGCTCATGGAAATCGCGCCCAGTTCCAGTTCCGGAGTGAGCAGCTGAATCCAGGTCGTGTCTTCGTTGGAATCGACAGCGGCGGAGGAGCCTTCAAACGCGTCGGTGTCGGAGCTGAAAGCGTAAATCTTGAAGTAGTAAGTTGTATCTTCATCCAAACCGGTAAAGGTGAACGAATTGCCGGTAATGGATTCGTCTTCCCCCTTGATGTCGACCAGAGCGTCGTCGTCAGCGGTGTAAGCTTCGATAACGTACCAGTAGGTGTCGTCCGCGTCGGCGGCTTCCTGCCAGGTCAGTTCAATCTGATGCAAGCCGGTGGCGTCAGCAACGAGAGTAGTCGGGGCGAACGGGGCTTCCTTGGTTGTGGCGTCGGCAGCGTCGGAGAATTCCGAAACGAGCATGCCGCCCGCGTTACCGGATTCGGACAGCGTCTGAACGATGAACGTGTAGCCTGTACCCGGCGTGAGGTTTGTAACAGTGTACTCGGTAGCGTCGGTGGTGTAGTAGGTCCAATCGTTGCCAAGCAGAACGCCCAAACGATAGCCGGTAACCCAGTCGTTATCGACAGCGTCCCATGTAACGACGATTTGAGTGGATCCGTTGACTCCGTCGTTGACCGGCGCCGCTTCCAGATTTTCCGGAGCTTCCAAGCGCTGGAGCGTCAAAGAAGCGGTATCGGAGCTGGCGTAGTTTTCGCTCTGATCGCCGCGGGCGTAGACGGTAATGGTCGTGGAGGCGTCCGTTGCGATTTCGTCCGTTGTGAGGTAGGTTTCGTCCTGAGCGTCTCCGTCGACAACGTATTCAACAGCGTGATCAACGTCGTCCCAGGAAACGACTGCTGTGCCGTCCAGGTTGTCTTCCCACTGAAGAATCGGGGCGTCAACGGCTGTCGGCGTAACGCCGGTCGCAACAGCGCTGGAAGGAGCGTAAACCTGTTCTTCGCCCTCGGCGATAATCTGGAACGTGTATTCGGTGGACGCGTCCAAGCCGGAAATGATAACGGAATCGCCGTCGAATTCCAGACCCAGTTCCGGGAAGTTGTCTTCGGTCAGTTCGACGAAATCGGAGCCGTCGAACATGTAGAGCGTATAGTCAATCGCTTCGTCCGGCAGCGTCCAGGAAACTTCGAGCGTGTCGGTGGTGAATTCTGTTACAAAGACGGAATTGACGTCCAGTTCGGGAGCGTCGAGCTGAATGAGCGTGGAGAACGCCTTCGGATCGCTCCAGTCGGAATCGACGTACAGACGAGAGTTGCCCGTTGCCTTGACGCGGAAGAGGTATTCAGTCGCTTCGTCCAAGCCGGTAACGCCGAGCGTGTTGTCGTCAGAGTAGAATAACTGAGCGTCCGTCCAGTCCGGTCCAACGGTGGGATCGGGCGCGACAATCATTTCGATAACGTAACGGGACGCGCCGTCGGATTCCGTCCAGCTGATGTCGAGGGTGGTCAGCGAGTTCTCGAATTCGTCGTTGATAACCGGGATGTCGAGAACGGTCTTGGTGGATGTAACAGCGGTAACCCAATCGGAGTTGAGCAGGTAATCGTCGCCTTCGCCGGTGTATCCGTATTCGCTCAAAGAACGCCAGTTGATTGTGTATCCAACGCTTTCTTCCAAGCCGTTGATGGTGTAAGCAGCGCCCCAAACGCCCTTCTTTTCGGAAAGGGTAACGCCGCCGTCACCCGGTTCAACGTACAGAGTTGTAACAGCCTCGGGGTCGTCGGTGGGATAGTAAACGATTTCGTACGCAACAGCGCGGGGGTCGGTAACCCAAGTGATTGTGATAGCCGTTTCAGACTGCGGAGCGGCTTGCGGGTACTTGGGCGTCCAGATCTGTTCGCGAGTGGTTTCCTGAGTCGAAACCCAATCGGCGGAATCCAGATAATCGATTCTGTCGCCAATGCCAAAGACGGCGAAGTCGTACAGCGTTCTGCCCGGTTCCAGACCTTCGACGGTCCAGGTGTAACGCATTGTGTCAGCGTCGTAGGTAACGCCGTCCGGCAGGTTGTTCATGTTGAACGGGGTGTCGATAACCGTCCAGTTGGCGTCTTCGTCAGCGTCCGAGGCGAGCTTGTAGCGAACCATGTATGTAACCAGGTCGCTTTGGATTTCTTCGGAACCCCAGGAGAAATCGATTGCCGTCAAACCGGCTTCGTCAGGCTGAGCCAACGCGGACGGAGCGAGCGATTCTTCGTTGAGGCGAACGGCGTTCGATTCTACTGCGCCGATATCGACAACGTCGTTGATAATGCGGTCGTTCCCCAGCAGGTCAAGGGACATGTCAACCAGCAGGAATCGGGAAGTGTAGTCGTTGACGAAATCGTTGTTGCCAGCGTCGACGATATTGACGTTGTCAGCGTAAATCTTATAGTTGCCGTCGGTGAACGTTCCTTCTTCGGCGTCCCAGAACGGGAAGATTTCCGTCCAGTCTTCCAGAGTCGTCAGATTATAGTTATAACCTTCTACGTCGTCAAAGTAAAATCCGCTGCGAACGAAATCTGTTTCGTTGTAAATCGTGTTGACGACGTACCCTTCAGAACGATAGAGAGAAATCGTGTCGATAATCGTCGAGTTGACGATGAACGTGTCTTCCCAGCGGGCGGTCAGACCGGTTGCTTCAGCGGTCAAGCCCTTGTAATCGTCGTCCTGAGAATTGACATCGCCGTATTTTGTCGCGGCGGTCGCTTCCTGACCGTAAATGAGGGTTGAGAACAAAACGGTCGTGGCGTTGTCGGCATAAATGCCGGCAATGGTCGCGCTGACGTCGCCGTGCTTGGAGTAGGCGTCGAGCGTGTTTTCCGCAATGACGGTACGGGAGATCGTCGTTCGACCGGAGGTTTCTTCACCGTTGCCTTCCGTATAGACGACGGCAAAGGTCGCGTCGACGTCTCCGTGAACGGCGTTGACAGTA
>JAZRTH010000557.1:0-5799 GCA_045651945.1 Thermoguttaceae bacterium | reverse complement strand
CTGTTTGAGTAGTTGTGACGAAATAATTTTGATTTAGCAGATTTCTGACTCGAATTCTTTCTTAATCAGCTTGAGCGCTTTTTCTCCGAATTCTGCCGGAACGGTAACGTTGAACGTGGCTTCTGACGTGTTGATCATGCCGACGTTAAAGCCCGCTTCCGCCAGACACTGCAAAACGCGGACGGCGACGTTGGTGTGACTCTTCAAGCCGGTTCCGAAAACGGTCAGCTTGGCAACCTGCGGGCAGGAGTTGGCAATGGATGTCTGTGACAAGTCGCCGGGCAGGTTTTTGCAAACGGTCATGGCGAGGTTGAACTGAACCTGCGGCATGGTGAAGGAAACTTTCGCCAAGCCGTCTTTGCCCTGGCTTTGAACGATCATGTCGATATTGACGCCTGCATCTGCAAGCTGCTTGAACAGCTGGCAGGACAGCCCGGCGCGGTCAGGAATGTTTTCAATCGTAATGCGACCTTGAATATCGTCCAGTTCGATTTTGTCGATGAACAGGTCTTCCATGCCGTGAAGGCGGTTAATCATGGAGACCTTGTCAACTTCCTGTTTGCCAGCCTGTTTTTCGGGAATGTCCAGCAGAGTCGGTTCTTTATCCAGCTCAAAAGCGTCGTGAATGGCGCGCAGAGCTTCGATTGCCTTGTCCTGCGGGCAGAGGACGGAAATCTTGATTTCGCTTGTGGAAATCATCAGGATATTGATGCCTTTGTCGCCGAGGGTCTGGAACATCTTTTGCGCGACGCCGGGCTGATCGACCATGCCTTTTCCGACAATGGAAACCATGGAAACTTCGTCGTCGTGCGTGCAGCAGTCAAATCCCAGCTGGTCTTTAATCTTGTTGACGGCGCGCAGAGCGGCGGCGCATTCTTCCCGAGGAACGGTAAAGGAGATATCCGCCATGCCGTCGTTGCCTTTGCTCTGAACAACCATGTCGACCGCGATTTTCTGATCGGAAATTGCCTTGAAGAGCATGTTGGCGGCTCCGGGTTTGTCTGGAATGCCGCGGACTGTAACGCGCGCTTCGTTTTTAACGCAGGCGCAGCCGCAAACCGGACGGTCAAGCGTTTCCGGTTCCGCAATGATGAGCGTGCCGGGTTCGTCTGAATAGGACGCGCGAACGTGGACAGGGACGTCGTAGTTGCGGGCGAATTCGATGGCGCGGTTGTGCATGATTCCCGCTCCGGCAGAAGCCAGTTCGAGCATTTCGTCGTAGCTGATTCGTTTAACGCGGCGAGCGTCTGGAACCATGCGGGGATCTGTCGTGTAAACGCCGTCAACGTCAGTGTAGATTTCGCAGGCGTCAGCGTTCAAAACGGCAGCCAGCGCGACTGCGGTTGTGTCGGAACCGCCGCGTCCGAGCGTGGTAATGTTGTTTTCGTCGTCTACGCCCTGGAATCCGGCGGCGATAACGATGTACCCGGCGTCGAGGGCTTCGTGCAGACGTTTGGCGTCGATTTTTTGAATTCTGGCTTTTCCGTGCGTGTTGTCGGTTTTGATGCCGATTTGAGCGCCGGTCATGCTGACCGCCTTATATCCCAGCGTGTCAATCGCCATAGCCATCAACGCAACGGAAACCTGTTCTCCGGTGGACAGGAGCATGTCCATTTCTCGAGCGGGCGGTTCGTCAGTAATCTGTTTAGCCAAATCAATGAGAATGTCCGTATTTTGTCCCATGGCGCTGACGACCATAACGACCTGATTGCCGTTCTTATGGGCGCGAATCGCCTTGCGAGCCGCCGCTAAAATCTTTTTGCTGTTTTCTACGCTTGTTCCGCCGAATTTTTGTACGATAATCGACATGGTAATGGATTTTGAAAAATGGACTGGTAATCGGAAACGAATCACGAGAAACCGCTATATTTCAATAATATAGGGATACTCCAAACGCTTCCTATCCCTGAAGGCAGGTTTTAAAACTCGCAATATTATATCAGATTCTATATTAATTAAAAGGGGAGAGGGGGAATTTGTCTTTCCCGGTTGACGTTTTCAAAATTTTCCGTTATATTTATCAAAATAATTCGTTATAATAATTAGAGACGAATGTTACAAGTAAATTTTTGGAGGCGTTCCCATGTCAGAAACACCCGTTAAAAAACAGGCGTTGTTAATTGGAATCAACCAGTATGCGATTCTTCCCGCTTTGAAATACGCACGGCAGGACGCGGAATGCGTTGCGGAATCGCTCAAGCGGAATTACTGTTTTTCTGACGACGAGGTTATTCTTTTAACCGATGCCAAGCCGGGGTTGTTCAAGCCAATAAACCGGCAGATTATCGAAAAACATCTGGAAAAGCTGGCGGAGCAGGATCTCGACCTGTTTATTTTCGGTTTTTGGGGACATGGGCTGTTCAGAAACGGTCAGCGGTACTTCTGTCCATTGGACGCGATTAGCGAAGACATTGAAGAACTGGGGCTGTCGTTCGACGTTCTCCAGCGGCTTCTTTCCAACGTCCGGGCGAAAAATACGTGTATGATTTTGGACTGTTGCCAGAAAATCCATGACCGGGGGGAATCGGAAACGCTTACCGCCGCCGATCAAACCGTTATGGAAAACGCCGCTCGAGATATTATTCTCAAAAGAAAGGAAAAAGAACCGGGTTTCCAGTCCAACGCGGCAATTCTCAATTCCTGCAAACAGGGACAAGCCGCCTACGAATGGGACAGCCGTCAGCACGGCATTTTCACGGCTCATCTGTTGGATGCCATGAACAGACGGCTTGACAGCGTCGCCCAAATTGTGGGCTATATCAGCAAAAAAGTCGAAAAGACCGCTATGGAGCTGGGGAAAATGCAAACGCCGTTGTGCCGTCTGGAAGGCGACATCCCGCTGCCGGTCAATAAGAACGCCGCAACGCCTGTTACAAGTACAAGCCCAAACCGTGCGCGCATTCAAACTGAAAGCCGCTCGCAAATTCAAATGGAGGTCGTTGTTTCGACGGCTCCAAAGAGAAGAACGTCGAAACCGGGGAAAACCCAAAAGGTGGATGGGAAAGCGATTCTAACTGTTTTGAATTTTCTCATGGTTGGGATTATTGCCTTTATTATCTTAGTCGCAGCGCTTTCAGATCACAGCGTCAAAAAGAGTTCAACGTCTGCGCTTCCAGCTCGAAATGTTGACCATCTGCCCAAACGGTTGCCTGACGCGGGAAAAGAAGCGGGCGAACGCGCTGAGATCGCTGTCAGCGGCGTGGCAATTGCGTTTCGGTGGTGTCCGGAAGGACAGTTCACGATGGGGTCGCCAACCACAGAACCTGGACGTGAAACCTACGAAGAACAGCACGATGTAGTGATTACGGAAGGCTTCTGGATGATGGAAACGGAAGTAACCGTTGGCATGTTCAAGGCGTTTGTTAAAGATACAGGATACAAATCGAAGGGGGATGATCCTTTGGGTTGGACGGAGCGTGGATTTAAGAAAGATTCTAAATATTCGTGGCGCAATCCAGGGTTTAGTCAGGACGACAGCCATCCTGTTACGTGCGTTAGCTGGAACGATGCGATAGCGTTTTGCGATTGGCTTCATGAAAAAACGGGACAGAATTTTCAGCTCCCGTCGGATTCTCAATGGGAATACGCCTGTCGGGCTGAAACGACAACTGCTTATGCAGGAACGCTTAGAATGATGGCTTGGTATCAAGACAATAGCGGATGGAAAACGCATCCAGCAGGAACTAAAAAGCCTAATGCGTGGGGATTATACGATATGCACGGAAATGTTTGTGAATGGACGTCAACCAAGTTCGAATCCGACCGTACAATACGCAGCGGCTGCTGGGCATTTACCGAGGACGCATGTCGGTCGGCATGGAACGGCTCTTTACCTCCCATCGACCGGGGTTGCAGTCGTGGCTTTCGCTGCGCGATGTTAATTGACAAACCGCAGGAAGATATGACGCAGGAAGAGCTTGAGGTTCCAGAATCGCTTCTGAACATGTCAACAGATTGGAAGGATCCTGAAACAGATTAACCTCGAAGCAAACAGCGACTATAACAGATTTCCAGTTGGAAAGAAGAAGCCAAACGCCTGGGGAATATACGACATGTATGGCAATGTGATGGAATGGTGTCAGGACAGGTAAAGTTACAGTTATTCGGGTGAAAACGTAACCGATCCAGCTGGACCTTCCAGTGGTTCCGAGGGCGTTATTCGCGGCGGCAGCTATTTTGACAAAGCTCCAAACTGTCGGTCGGCGTCTCGAAGTTATAAATATCCAGACAGTCAGGATTATCACGTGGGCTTTCGGTGTGTAGGCGAGTAGTGAACCGCTAACTTCTAATTGTTATCCGGGAGCGTGATGATCTTGGGGCGTCCGTATCTTTTTCCGGTAATTACGTAGTTTTGAACCAGCGTCTGGAAAGAGCATTGCAGAAAAGCGTACAGGCGCGGGTCGGGATTGGTCGCCAGCCACTGCTGAGCCAGCTGGGCGGCGACGGCGTCGAAGTTTTTCTGAGAACCGCTGTGAGCGTAACAGCGTCCCGGAAGGCGGCGAATGTCGCCGTTGAATTTGGGAGAAATGTGCCACAACTCGTGGACAATTGTTCTCAAACGCTCCGGGAAATCGTTCAAGTAAAATCGAGGCAGATAAAAATTGAGCAAATACAGAGCGTCAGCGCCGGTGGCGTCCTGGATTTTCTGGATAATCACCTGACGTCCGCGGCGTATGGACGTTCGTTCTCCGTTTTGGAATCGAAGCGGGGTGAGCGAAGCGTACATGCCGTATCGGGAATTGTTGCGAGTTTGACAGAATCCAACGACAACCCGATTCATGTCAATGTGACTTAACGCCGGGACTTTGAGAGTCATGTCCCGGCAAACGGCGGCAAAAAGGTCGGTAATATTTAACCTCGGCAGAGAAGGCGAAGGAGGCATAAGTCAACCCGGAGCAGGGCCGTTCTATGAAGCTTTTTTAACAATCAGTTTGATGGGGAAGGGACGAAGTTCTTCCATTTCAACAGTTTCCGGTTCCGAAGAAAGGAATTCATTTTCCATTATATAGGAATCCTCGGATTGTTTTGAACGAGAGTCGCGAAGAATGGCGACTGCCTGATAGCCCAAGCGCTGAAAAAACAACTGAGCTCCAAGATTGCGTTCTGGAACTGTCAGCGACAGCTTGGTCGTAGTTCCTTCTACTCGCTGGGTCAAGGATTTGACAAGAGCGCGTCCAACGTTACAGCGGCTGTATAAATAGTCTACTGCTATCTTTTTAATCTCGACGAAATCCGCTCCCCGCTGGAATACCAAATAGCCGATAGTCTTGCCGTCCTGAATTGCAGTCAGCACGCCGCAGTCCCGCTTACGCAGATGAGACAGAAACATTTCCTTGGACCACGGATGTTCAAAGCGCTGCTTTTCGATGGCGCATATCGCTTCCAGATCGTCGCGCATTACGCTTCGGACTGTCGTTTTAATTGCTTCCAGACGCGATGGAATATTCGATACGAGTTTTTTTACATCTGTTCGTCTCAATTGAAGTCTCCTTCCATGGCGACTTATACGCTATTGTTTGATTGCCCAACGGATATAAAGCGACTCCATGTCAGCAATTTACCGCTTGGCTTTTGAAGTAGTACGATTCTCAACAATGAACTATAACACAACTTGGGATTCGAATCAAGATCGCTTTTTTTAAACATGTCAATATATACTGTTAATTTTGTCATGGAATTATTCATTCAATCTATAGATTCCGTAGAACCGTTAAAGTTAAACAGGTCATTATTCCGATGAATTGACGGGGAAAACAGAAAATATTTATACCTTTCCTATATATTATTGGTAAAGTGAAT
>JAZRTH010000556.1:0-2312 GCA_045651945.1 Thermoguttaceae bacterium | reverse complement strand
TATCAAATCTTCAGACGCCAACCAGCCGGACTCGTTCCAGCTCGACCTGGGCGAACTGACGTCGGAACTCAGCGCGTCGTTCTCCCTGCTGGATGAAGACAACCTCAAAAGCAGGAAAGACGCGTCGTTTGCGTTCTCGATTCTTCCTGACGCTGTCCCCTCCCCGGCTCTTGCCGCAAAGGGAATGGGCGTCGCCTGCACCGTTGACGCCATTATTCCCATTTCCGGAACCATTACAGACGACTACGGCGTTTCGTTCGCTCGATTCGCCTATACGATAACCCGCCGCGGAGAAAAGCTGACCGGTGCGATTCCCATCGCCGACTGGCCGGATCGGCCGCTGGACGTCAAAGTCAACACGACCTTTGAACCCGTCAAAGCGGACGTTCTGTTGGACGACTCGATTTCACTTTGCATCGAAACCGGCGACGGCTACGACCTCCCGGAAGAGCGCAACCCGAACGTCGCTCAAACGCCGACCACGACGCTGGAAATCGTTACGCCGCAGCGTATGAGAACCATTCTCGAGGCGACCGAGCTTAACCTCAGACGGCATTTCGAGACAGTCTTCGACGAAGTCAAAACGACACGCGACCTGTTCAACTCCATTTCCATTCAAAAGGACCCCGTGGCGGGGAGCCAATCCGCGCTACCGCGCGAAACGCCCAAAACCGCTCCCGATGGTCGCTCTGACGCTTCTGACAATTCGCAACCAGCAACTAGCAACTCCAATCAGGAATCGACCTTGTCGGGCGACGCGTCCACGCCCGCCGTACCGGTTGCCGTTCGACTTCTTCATGCTGACCGCGCCGTTCAGAACGCCCGAAAAAACATGCAGGAATTTCTGGCGGAAGCGGAATCGTTTGAAGACCTGGTGGATCAGATGGTCAACAACCATATCGACACGCCGGAATGGAAATCGCGCCTTCACGACGGCATCGCCGTCCCGCTGACGAAAATCGCCAACGAGTCGTTTACCGAGCTGGAAAAGCGTCTTATTAAATTCCGCGCCGCCATGGAATCGGACGACTGGTCTGCCCTGCCCGGCTTAAAGACCGCCGCCGCAACCCAGTTTGAATCCGTCGTCGTTCAGCTCGACGCCGTCCTGGCGAAAATGCTCCAGATGGAAGATTTCAACGAAGCTATCGAAGAACTCCGCTCGATTATCAAAAAGCAGGAAAAGATGGAATCCGACATGAAAGCCAAACAGAAGGAAAGCCTGGAAGACCTGCTGTAGGGCAATGCGTAATTCGTAATGCGGAATGCGTAATTGTCACGCTTGCATCGGGGACTGCGGCGGCTTGACGCCCCCTTGACCAAAGACCCGCTAAAAAACTGTGATGAGTCCGGCACGCGGCAGTCCCCTGCCGCAACAGAAAACGCCGGGAAGTGTTCATACCAAATTGACGAAGCCAAAAAACTCCCTTGGATGTAGCCCGTCCTCGGGCTACAACTTGACGGCTTTCCGTCAAGAAATCGCGGCAGCCTCCAAAAATCTTGAGAACGCGGAAAGCCCGCCTGTTCCGCTGGTTCGCGGGCGTCTTCGCCCGCTAAAGAAATTTTCTACAGAGAAATTCAGAAATAGGTAATGCCTAACAAGAACTTTAGAATGGTTTTCCAAAATTCTCATTTAATAATCAATCATCTGTTCACGCGCATATTCCATTTTTTCATGTTCTTCAAAACAATGTAACCAAGCTTCAGCTGATTTACAACCATTTTTTGCAGCTCGTCTAAGCCAATATTTCCCTTTTTCCATATTTTGCGGAACTTCTTTATAAACACCGGAATAATATACTAATCCAAGGAGTGTTTGAGCGTCAGAGCACTCCTGTTCGGCAGACTTATGAAGCCATATCATAGCTTTTTGAACATCCTTCTTAATATAGTGACCCTCTAAGAAGCAACTCCCCAGAGTACATTGAGCCTCGGCGTCACCTTGCTGCGCTTTAGATTTAACCTCTTCAATGTTTACATTGTCAAGACGATGGAAATCAAAGCTATAGGCAACTGAGCTAAAAATTGTCAACAATGCGATTATGCTTAACAAAAATCTTTTCATAATAGAATCTCCTTTGTTAAAATCAACAACGCATTGTAACAAATTACGAACTATAAATCAAGCCCATATTTCTTTTGCGGATTTTATCCACGATCCAGAAAGGTTGTTGGCTGCGAAAAGAAATTGTCAGCAGAACGGAGAGACTTTGGCGGGCGAAGACGCCCGCGAACGCGCGGGGTGGAGTTTTCCGGGCAGCTCTACGCAACCCGGCTCGCCTAATCGTTTCAGTTCCTTTTCCTTCCGCCCCCTT
>JAZRTH010000555.1:0-4104 GCA_045651945.1 Thermoguttaceae bacterium | reverse complement strand
CATCGGGCCGTCGCAGCTGAAAATAACGCCCGGCTCGTACCGCGTCAAATCGATGTTTCGCAGTATGATGTCGAGGCAGTACTCCGCGCCGCCTTTAAGTCCGCTATGTCCAAGGAATAATATTTTATCCATGATAATTACATTTTCAACTCTATATATTATAGCATGTTTTTCGAAGATTGGAAGATGGGTCAAAAAGACAATAAGCGTGCGATCTTTAATAGAGTCCGATGCAATATTAGCAGATTTTCCTCTATGTACATCTGGAATTCTAATTAATCTAATAATATTTATGTTGGTACTTGCAAAAATTGCGCATTTAGTATATAATAATCTCTAATAATTGTAAATACGTAATTATAAAGCAGGATTGTATTCAGATTTTTGTCAATTCCGTTCAATTTTGGAATTTGCCAAATGAATCAAACGTATAAAACGCAACTAAACTCAAAATCTGAATAATCCCGATTTTTCCAGAAATATTACCATCAACAATCGCCTTAACGAGGAGAATATAATGTGGTATTACGCTCAAAATGATCAATACGTTGGTCCCTTTCCTTTTGAAGAAATTGTCAACCTTATCTATGAGGGAATAATTACTTCAAACTCTGCGGTGTGTAAAGAAGGCGAAGACCCCTGCTTTGCGGGCGACCATCCGGAATTGCAGCGGTACTTTTCGAACACCGCCTCAAACTCATACGCTGTTAGAGAAAGAAAGCCTAAACGGTTGTTATTATTTTACTCGATTATCGGCGGACTGCTCGTAGTTCTTATCCTGGCGATCCATGGAATTACTGTTCTTGCAGGAGGCAAGAAAGACAACTCTTTTAAGGATATGTTGGCAAGCGCTTTCCAAAATGCGAATGATAAGCTCCAAAAAGCGAAGGGTCAGTTACAAAAGGCGATTGATCAGAGTTATGAAGAATTAGAAGAACTTGGTGAATTGGACGATTTTCCAGAAGACCAGACGGATACCGATGAGCAAGCGGATGCCGAAGACCAGTCGGATATTGATGACCAAGCGGATACCGATGAGCAGACAAATATTGATGACCAGTCGGATATCGAAGACCAGACGGATGCCGAAGACCAGTCGGATATTGATGACCAAGCGGATACCGAAGATGAAAATAGACTCGCAAATGAGCAAAATGAAAATAAGCGTTTGGAAGAAGAGGAAGAATTGGAAAATAATGAACTGACAGACATCTCCGATGAAACAGAAATCGTGGATGACGTCCCCATTCAACAAGACCCAATATTTGATGAAGAACAACCTTCGGAGCTTGAGACTGCTCCTGTTGAAGAAGATAATCCGATTTTCAATCAATCGGATAACAAAACGCAAGAGGAGACCGTTGTCAATAAAAAATCGTCTGACGTCATTATCCCGACAGAACCCAAGTCAAAACATAAAGAAGAAAGAAAAGCTGGCGACACTCTTGTAAAAGAAATCGACAATGTAAAATTTGTGTTTAAATGGATTCCGTCTGGAGTATTCACGATGGGATCTCCTGAAGACGAAAAGGGACGCAATCCCAATGAACGACAATACAAAGTTAAAATCTCAAACGGGTTCTGGATGATGGATTCAGAAGTTACTCAGGAACAATGGGCGACTGTTACAGGGAAGTCGTCGTCTATCAGACCTTCTTCCAGATTACCCATTGAAGACGTCAGTTGGTATGATTGTAACAATTTCTGCAAAAAGGCGGCGGCAGCTGGTCTTCCTCTTGAACTGCCAACCGAAGCGCAGTGGGAATACGCCTGCCGCGCCGACACAAATGGATCATTTGCCGGCGATTTTGAGGAAATGACCTGGTATTTTGACAACAGCAATCGTCACGCTCAAGACATCCGATCGACAGAGCCAAACCAATGGGGAATATACGACATGCACGGCAACGTTGCTGAATGGGTTGCCGATTGGTGCGGAGTGTATCCCAACAAACCAACAAAGGATCCCAAGGGCCCAGACAAAGGTTCTAAAAAAATGACTCGCGGCGGCAGCTGGGGTAGTCCCAAAAATTACTGTCGTTCTGCGCTCCGAGGCGGTTTGGAACCGGACAAACATACTCTCGGACTTGGATTCCGCTGCGTTATCAATAAAGAACTGGATGAAAAGGGCAAATAATTATAATTGATTTTGATTAACGTGCGCTGCAAGAGTATGACTTCCATCTTGGCGGGTCAACTCTTGCAGCATGTATTGTAGTAAGCTCTTAGGTTATAAACCAGTCTATTTTATCTTTTATTTGTAAATTGATACCATCAATGTAATGATCCAATTTTTGACTTTTGTCCTTTTTGCAATTTTCTAATTTGTGTATATCCCCCTGTCTCCCTTGACTTTTTAGAAAATCTTGCAATAATATTTCATTAATAATTTTTTGTTCGTTGTTTAAAACAAATAAATTGGACAAAACAACGATTCTTCCCTCAACTTGGTTATATATTAGCGTATTAATTGCCGATAAAGAGAGTTAATAATCCCTATTAACTCAATGGCGCGCGCCGTTGAGGGAAATTTTCGTCATTGCTAACCCACTTCAAAACAATGTTTAAGATTATCAGCAAAACCCTGCTGGCGCCCAATATTTGGGAAATGGTCGTCGAGAACCCGCGTTTGGCGCTCAAAGCCAAAGCCGGGCAGTTTCTCATTGTTATGCCGGAAGAAAACGGCGAACGAATCCCGCTGACGATTGCCGATTTCGACCGCGAAAAAGGCACGATTACCATGGTTATCATGGCTGTCGGCGTTACGTCCCGCAAGGTTATTGCGCTGGAAGTCGGTCAGAGCCTGTACGCCATGATTGGTCCGCTCGGACAGGCAAGTGAAATCGATACGAACTTCGGCACGGTTATTATGGTCGCCGGCGGCGTCGGAACCGCTCCGATTTACCCCATCGCCAAAGCGTTCCGCGAAAGCGGCGTGAAAGTCATCTCCGTTCAGGGCGCTCGCAATAAAGACCTGCTTTTCTGGACGGACAAGCTCGCTTCCGTTTCGGACGAACACATCGTTGTAACGGACGACGGCTCTTTTGGACGCAAAGCTCTGGTTACTGAACCGGTCAAGGAAATCCTCGAAACCCGCGGCTCGGAAATCGGCTGCGTCTATACGATCGGTCCCGCCATCATGATGAAGTTCACGACGCTCACCGCCAAGCCGTTTACCCAGCAGTATCCCAATCTGAAATGCATTGCCAGCCTCAACACGATTATGATCGACGGCACCGGCATGTGCGGCGGCTGCCGCGTCAAGCTGGGCGACAAGGTCAAGTTCACCTGCGTTGACGGCCCCGAATTCGACGCCTTCCTCATCGACTGGGATTCCGTCATGCAGCGTCAGAGAATTTACTGCGAACAGGAGAAATGCTCGCTGAATCGGTATATTGAGGCAGTAGGCAGTAAGCAATAGAGGAGCTATTAGCTTCTAGCTACTAGCTATTAGCTTTTCCTTCAAGAAGACAGCGTCAATAGATTTTACTAAGATTACAATTCCCCAAGCTAACAGCTAGCAGCTAATAGCTAGGGGCTAAATACAAAACCACCAATTTATTACCCATACATTATGCCAACTCCAAGAACCCCCATGCCGGAGCAAGACCCCAAGGTTCGCGCTCATAATTTTAAGGAAGTCCCGCTGGGATACACCGCTGAAATGGCAATGCAGGAAGCGTCCCGCTGCCTGAACTGCAAAAAGCCGATGTGCCGAACCGGCTGCCCGGTCTCCGTTGAAATCCCGACCTTTTTGGCTCTGACCAAAGAAGGTAAGTTTGCTGAAGCGGCTCAGGCGATTAAAAAGACCAACGCGCTGCCCGCCGTCTGCGGACGCGTCTGCCCGCAGGAAAAGCAGTGCGAATCCAAGTGCATTTTAGGGATCAAAGGCGAACCGGTCGCCATCGGTCGCTGTGAACGTTTCGTCGCAGACTACGAACGCGAAAACGGTCTGGTTACGATTCCCGAAAAAGCCCCGGCTACCGGAAAGAAGATCGCCGTTGTCGGCTCCGGCCCCAGCGGTTTGAGCGTCGCCGGCTCTTTGATTCTCAAAGGACACGACGTTACCATTTTCGAGGCGTTTCACCGTCCCGGCGGCGTTTT
>JAZRTH010000554.1:0-3496 GCA_045651945.1 Thermoguttaceae bacterium | reverse complement strand
GAAGTCAACTCCATGGTCGAGATTGCGACGAAGTACCCCGTCGACGGCGTTCATTTCGATTACATTCGCTACGACGGCAGGGACTTGTGTATGTGCGACGGCTGCCGCGCCCGGTTTGAAGAATATATCGGGAAAAAAGTCGAAAACTGGCCGCGCGACTGCGTTAAAGGCGAGCTGAAAGCGCAGTGGCTTCGCTGGCGCGCCGATCTGATTACCAATATCGTCCGAACGACGCACCAAAAGGTCAAAGCGGTTCGTCCGGACTGTAAAATCTCTGCCGCCGTGTTTATTCAGTACCCCAATACAATCGAGAACATCGGTCAGGACTGGGGCGCCTGGGCGAACGAAGGAATAGTCGATTTCCTCTGCCCGATGAACTACACGCTCGATGCTCAATCCTACGGACGCTTTTACGTCCGGCAGAAACAGTTCGTCAAGCCGGACTTCCCGCTCTATCCCGGCATCGGCGAATGGAAACTCTCGCCAGACGAAACGATCTCGCAAATGCTCAAAGCGAACGAGCTTGGCTGTCCCGGACTGATGATTTTTGACCTGACCGAAGGCTCAGCGGGAAGGATTTTACCGCTGTTGAAGAAGTAGTTCTCGTTGATTATGTGCGGGTCAGTCCGGACACAGATTTTACGGATTAGACGGATTTTCGCCGATTAGTTTACGATGTTCTTACTTTATATTCTCCCCTTACTAAAATTTTTTGGAAAGGGGAGTTTGAGGGGAAGAACCTTTTTTTCAAGTTTGGGTGGAAAGCCGCAGTTTTCGTTTCGAAAGGTCAAAAAATGAGATACCCCATAATAACTCATATTACCGTATTTGCGCTGTTAGCTGTTTTGACGTCTTTTGCTGCGGGAGTTGAGTTCCCGAACCTGACAGAGTTCAATCCCGTTTGGAAGAGCGCCAGCCCCGGGACGTCGTACGATCGGTCGCTGCCGACGGCGGCTCTGCTCGGGAACGGGTCGCTGGGCGTCGTCAACGGCGGGAACGCAACCAAGAAGCTCTTTGTCTTAACGCGCGGAGACTTGTGGAGCTGCGGCGACATGACTATCGGATACGCCGATAACAATATCGGCCCGATGTCCTTCGCCGATCTCATAATTCAGCCAGAAACCCCGGCGGTCGAGTCCACAGACGAACTTGACCTTCCGACGGCTACGCTTAAGACAAAGGGCGTTTTCGGCAAGGGGGCGGTTCAGCTTGAAAGTTTTGTAACAGCGACGGAGGACGTGTTCGTCATAACAGGCGTTTCCGACTCGGACGACGTCTGGAACGTCCGGCTTGTCGTTCACAATCAGAAGCCCTTTCCGACAGATTCTGGCAAATCCGATGAGAGCTTTTGGGTTCGGCGTTCGACGGTAAACCTTCTTCCTAAAACCGGCTCCCGCGGGTGGGTTGTCAGCGCGACAGCCGCCGTAAGCGCTCTGGGCGCCAAGTTGTCGCAGATTGAAACGCCCGACGACAAACGGGAAGCGAGCGCCAAGCTGACGATTCGCGCCGGCGAGCCGTTTGCGATTATCGTGGCGACAAACTCGGATCGGCGATTTACCTGGACGGAACTCGAAAAGCTCAAAGCCGATCACAAAAACTGGTGGACGGACTGGTATGGCAAATCCCGTATCGCGCTGGGCGACAAGGAACTGGAATCGTTCTGGTACGGGCAGGTCTATCTGCTCGGGTCGTGCGTCCGCAAAGGGAAGTTGCCCCCGGGGCTGTACGGAATCTGGGTTACGACCGACAATCCCTCCTGGCATAACGACTTCCATTTGAACTACAATTACGTGGCGACCTGTTACGGTTGTTGGGCGTCAAACCGGTGTGACGCGGCGGACGCCCTGCCAGACCCGCTCTTGGACTATCTTCCCCGCGCCGTTCGCAACGCTAAAGAAAACCTTCAGCGCCTTGACCGCTGCAAAGGACATTACTACAAGAACACCCGGGCGTATCTCGACAGCCGTCCTGACCTCGCCGACGGCATCGACGATGCGGCTCTGTTTCCGGTGTCGCTGGGGCCGTGGGGCGTATCCCCCGAGAGCGACGAAAGCCTGTGGAGTCAGGTTTCCGACGGGGCGTTTCAGTGCGCCGTCTTCTGTACGCATTGGGAATACACGCTCGACCGCGACTACCTGAAAAAAGTCTTTCCCCTTCTCGATAAAACCGCCATCTTTTTTATGGCGTGGTGTGAAAAGGAACCGCTCCCGAATGGTTCGTATCGATACAACGTCTGGGATTCGCACTGGGAGGGAAGCGGTCTGCAGAAGAACAGCGCGCCGGCGCTGGGCAGTGTAAAACATCTCTTTGAAACGCTGGTCGACGTCGCCCCGATTCTGAGCGAAATCGGCATTGAAGTTTCCCCTGACAAGGCCGCCGCGTGGAAGGACTTTCACGAACATCTGTCCGATCTGGCTGTCGGCGTCTATTCGATTAACGGCGCGCCCGTCAAGATGCTTTCCGGCGTGGAAAACGCAGACGGTTCCGCCAACCCGTCCGGCGGGAACGCACTGAATATGGAAAGCGTCATTCCCGGAGAAGTTTTCGCCTTTGATGTAACAGAAGAGTTCCGCGCACTTGCTGTCAATACGGTGGACGGCAACATTGCCCTGGCGCCCAAAACCGTCTGGACGTGTATTAACCAAACGCCCAAACTATTTACAACCGCTATTCGCGCCGGCTATCCCGCCGAGAAAATAATCGCCGCGTTCAAAACAAACCAGATTCGAAAATTCGGTCAGAAGAACTTTCATCTGCACGACGGCGTCCACGGCGTTGAGAAAATCGGCGCGATGGAGTTTATCCAGTCCATGTTGATACAGAGCGATCACGGCTTTGTGAAGATATTCCCTAATTGGACTGGAGCAGACGCCAAATTTGAGAATTTGCGCGCCAAAGGCTGCTTTTTGCTGTCTGCAGAAATGAAAGACGACAAGGTCGTTCGCGTGAGCGTTACGTCTGAAAAGGGCGGGCGGTTGCGGCTGGTTGACCCGTTTGGCAGCGAAACCATACCAGCCGGCTGGTCGCGCGGCAAGACCCGCAACAGTAACGAACCGACGATTGAACGCGACTTCAAACCGGGAGAAACGGTTGTAATTGGCGCTTAGTCGGCAGAACGCCCGCCTCATAAATCACATAACAATCCTCAAGTTACAATTTACAATTTTCAATCGTTATGAAACGTATATTATCCCTCCTGTTTGCAGCCGCCGTTTTAACGTCTTCCCTATACGCTCAAGACGCCGCTGCAGAGAAAACATCGCTCTTTAGAACGCCGGTCTTTCTGCAGATTCCGTCTGAGACGTCAATTGGCGCGGTTTGGGGCGTTCACGGTCCGGCGGCGGGGTTCGTTGAGTATTCCACTAAAGAAGATCTGTCGGACGCGAAAAGAGTCTATGCGTGCGTTCCTCCGCTGCGGTCAATTCAGGACAAGATTCTGTCCGTTCGAATTCGCGGTCTGGAGCCTAATACGAAATACTACTATCGCGCGGCGACT
>JAZRTH010000553.1:0-2650 GCA_045651945.1 Thermoguttaceae bacterium | reverse complement strand
CAATGCTGACGTTGTTTGTTTAAACTATTATAAGAACGATCGCGTTCGTTCATTTCCTTTTCAGAATCAAACATGTTGGGTTTCGCCCGATAAAAAAAAGAGAATGTGGGCGCTCCAATTCGCATTTCCCTTTGCATGGGCAAAATTATATAATACGGATTTTTTAACAAAGAATCAAATATTTTTTTCAGAAGCGCTTCGGTCTCAAGATCACATTGTACATTGGAAAACCTTTTTATTGGGAAACGCCTTTTGCTTTTGCCCTCTGCCGATCTATCATTATCGCATTGTAAAAAACAGTTCAGAGAATACAATTAGATTCAATCATCGTTGCTTATCGGTAATTTCCGCTATGCAGGAGATTGAAAACTTTTTAAAAGAATCTGGGTTATACGAAGAATATGTTTCCTTTTTTTCTTCGCTCAAATTTCATAACATTTATTATTATAAAAGGACTGATAAAGATACAAAGCAGGAGTTTAAAAAACGCTTTGACGTTTTTACACAAAGAGACTGGAAAGAACTGCTCAAATTGCATTATCCGATTAGTCTCAAGGGGTATTGCTTCTTTATTGCACAAAAATATAAATTCCCTGTTTTTTTGTGGATATACGGGATAATTAAACGGACGTATGAAAAGATTACGGGAAAATATCTTGGCAATAATATTGCTGATCTAAATCTCAGGCGCGAAGATTTCAGACGCGCCTGAGAACGCTCGTCAATTCGATTGTAACGTCAATTTCGATTTGACTTCATACTTTCCCGAGGCGAGTCGATAGACGCGGCAGCCGTTACGATAGTCCGAATAGCGAATTGCGCCGTCTGAGAACGCAACGCCGGACTGTTCGTTGTCGACCGGGACGCAAACGACAGCCATCGAATTCTCCGGGACGGTAAACGTCCAGAAAAAAGTCCCGTCGGCGCATTTCCAGGAACTCTCAATTCGACCGTTGGGGGAATCGTACCAGCCGCTGGCGTCTGTGATTTGTCTGCACGGTTGGGGAGCGAGCATAATCTCTTTAAATCCGCAAGACTGTTCCGTCTGACGAATTCCCAGCAGTCCCGCGGTAAACCATTCCTGAGCGTGACCGAACATGCAGTGGTTCATGGAGCTGCCGGGGTGGTTCCACGCTTCGGACAGCGTCTTCATGCCGTAGTTTTCCAGCATGTTGACGTAGCCGGGCGAAGACTTTCGCATAATGACTTTCGCGATGACGTCGCCGCGATTTTCTTCCATCAGCGTTCGGAGCAGATAAACGAAAGCCACCTCGCCGGTTGTCGGACGGTATTCCATTCGTTCGATGGACTCGATAAACTTCTTCATGACTTTGGGACGCTGATTGTCTGGAACGAGATGGAACGCCAGCGCGAAGGCGTATCCCGCCTGAGAGTCCTGAGCGACGACGCCGGTCGCCGGGTTGTAGTACGCTTTGAGAAATGCGTCGGTTGCCTCCTTAGCCAGCGCTGCATAGTACTTTGCCCGATCCGGCTTGTTGAGCAGAATTGAAATCCGACTCATCAGTTGAGCGTTGTTGACCAGATACGCCGTTGCCGGCAGCTGAATTGGCGTTAGCTGGGAAAAGTACTGCTTGTCTGTCTTGTCGCTCCAGTCGTACCAGTCGCCCAGCCCGCCGAGAGGAAGCCCTTTGTTGTCACGAGTTGAAAGAATGTACGCCATGTATTTTTCCATCGTCTCGTACTGACGCGACAGAATTTCCATATCGCCGTAGAACTTGTACAGCAGCCACGGAATCTGCACCGTTGACGCTGACCATTCCGGCGATTCCGACCAGTATCTCTGCTTAAATCGGACGTACTCCGGGGCGGTGTTGGGAACAAAGCCGGACGGCTCCTGCGCCTCGGAAATGTCACAGCATGTCTTTCTGTAAAGCTGATGAATGTTGAATCGATACATAATCGACGGTCCCATCAGGTGAGCGACTTCCAGCCAGCCGAGTTTTTCTCTGTGCGGACAGTCGGTCAGAACGTGCTGAAGGTTGCTGCGAACGGATCGGGAAATCATGGCTTCGATATCGTCAAGCCACGGCGCGGACGAATGAAACTCGCCGGCTTTTGCGGAGGACGACGTTGTGAATTCCGCTTCGATTGTTTTAACGATTGGTAAATCGGAGTTGTCATCGTTCAGCGTCGCTCCGGAAATATAGATGAATTGAAATCCCCAGTACGTAAAGTGCGGAACGAAAACAACCGGGTTGCGTGCCGCGTCGAAATCGTCTGGAAAGGTTATCGAATAGGAATGTCCTTTCCATGGGTTCTCTTTCGTTTCCGCCAGTGTAACAGTAACAGTCTTGCCCGGCTTCCCGATAATGGTCAATCGGGGGCGTCCGGAGAAGTTGTACCCGAAATTTGCCTCGATTCTGCTGTCCGCAAGCGTTTGGACGGATTCCGGCTTGAGGACTTCCGCTACGTATATGTTCGGATGCTCCTGACGTCTTAACTGACCGGCAGGCGGAGCGCTCGACAGAGCTGCCGCGTTCCAGCCGTCGTCGTTGTACGGCGCAGAATTCCAGCCGACCAGACTTTGTGACAGAACCCAGTCTTCCCCACCGTAGACGCAGGAGAACGAAATCGGGCCGGTTGTCGTTTTCCAGGACTCGTCCGAAACAATTATCTGTTCAGATCCATC